>JBBSGY010000276.1:0-4451 GCA_038253645.1 Acidimicrobiales bacterium | reverse complement strand
TGATCACCCGCTGGTCCACTCCCATGGCCAGCAGCATCGAGGGGGTCGTGTGGCGGAGCTCGTGCAGCGTCAGCTCGGGAATCTCTATTGAGCGGCAATACGTGTGCATCTGTTTGACCGTGGTGGTGTCCCAGACGGGTTCGCCGTTTGGTCGGGTAAAGACCAACCCAAATTCATCGTTCCAGAGTTCACCGGCATGAAGGCGCGCAGCTGACTGGTGAGCGCGGTGCTGATTCAATGCAACGGCGAGTGAGTCAGGGAGCGGGAGTGTTTGTCGTGACGCCTTGTTCTTCGGGCGTTCTTTGAGCAACCATTCGCTGTCGTGACGTTGCAGCGTTGCATTGATTCGTATCGTTTTCTCGTGGAAGTCAATTGCCGACCAGCGCAGTCCTAATGCTTCTCCGGGTCGGACGCCGAGAGTCAACATCATCCGATAGAAGACTTCCATCGGATCATTTCTTAAGGCGTCGAGCAGCAGCAGCGCCTGTTCGACCGAGAACGCTCGACGTTCATTCGCATGTAGCGAAGGTGGGTCGACAAGCGAGGCGACGTTGCGATCGACGAGTTCGAGTTTGCGCGCCACTTCGAGCGCTGCATGCAGTGTTGTGTATGTGTACGCCACAGTCCTACGCCCGACGCCGTCTGCAATCTTTGTAGTCATTAGTTGGCGAACATGGACGGGCGTGAGTTTCGAGAGCCGCACTTTCTCAAGTGTTGGTTTGATGTGCAATCGAACCTTGGAGCGGTAGCTCTTGAGTGTGCTCAATTCGACCCGGCCACTTACCTGCATGTCTTCGATCCACCAGTCGAGGAAATCGCCGAGCGTTCGGCGTCCATCATCCGCAACGAAACCGCGGTCGATGTGGTTTCTAAGCTTGCGAAGCTTTTCTGCCGCATCTTCTTTCGTAGGGCCGCAGACGTACTTGCGTTTGCCGTTCGGCAATGTCAATGAACCTGCCCAGAGGCCTTTGCGTTGGAGGTAAACGCTGCCCTCGCCTTTCACGCGTCGCCGATTGTCATGCAAACCCGGCCCGTATCGTCAAGGGCACGGCTGCGCCCTGCCTCGGATCTCGTCGTCGCGGCGGGGGAGTGCCACGACGCCGGCCCTTGTCAAATTGCTTTGGTGGGAACCCTCCGAGATTTTCTGGCAATGGCGACAACGTCGAGCGGCCGTGACTACTTGAGCAGCCAGAAATTCACGGTCTCCCACGTCGCGATTGGACAATGCCCTCTGTCGTGGCGATGTGCAGTCATGACCCCGGCACGCCGGGGCGTGATCCCAAGGGATCAAGACCGAACACGAGAGGTACGATGATTCACCTATGAGCAGTGCTGAGAATGCCCAACCGCCGGGAGTCGAGGTCGTCGTTGCCGAAGACGGCAGCATTCCGGCTGAAACTCTTGCCAAGTACGGTTTCCGCCCAGGCTCACATCTTCGTCTTGTGAGCGAGCCGACCTCCGAGCAACCTCGCAAACGCAAAAGCATCATGGGGATTCTCGAAGGCAAGATCGATGTCGAAGCGTTTGAGGAAGGCATGGCGTGGGGCAAGCAGGACCGCATCAACCAGGTAATGCGTGAAGACGAAACGCAGTGAGGGTCATTGCTGACTCGCATGCGATCCTTTGGTTCGTCACAGCTCCGCATTTGTTGAGTAATCGTGCAAGAGAGTCGCTGCTCGAAGCTGAGCAGTCCGATGGGATCGCTGTATCTGGAGCGAGCCTTTTTGATCTTTGGTACGCCACGCAGAAATCGGGTGTTACGCGTGTGGGTACCGATCAGTTTCAAACTGTGGTTTCGGTTATCGAAAACATCGATGCCGGGGTTGTTGTTCTGCCTGTCAGTGAGCGGACGGCGGCGCATGTCGATTTTGCCTCCCGCAACGACATGCCTGACCCTTGGGATCGGATGATCGTGGCCACAGCACTTGAACACGAACTTCCACTTGTTACGGCCGACAAGCGGATCATTGATCTCGGAGTCGTAACCACCATTTGGTAGTGCACCTTGACGCTTCACCAACGCGACACAACGCAACGCATTGCGAAACATGCAAGCGCAGGTCACGTACAACATGCAACAACGCAACACATTGCAAAACGCCTGCACGTCTTCTTAAACGCCCCGCGACAGCTCGGACTTTGGTCACATCATCACGGCGGGGGAGTGCCACGCCGCCGGTCAGCGTCAAATGGCTTTGGTGGGAACCCTCCGAGTTTTTCTGGCCCTTGCGACACCTTCTGACAATCGTGACAACTCCCATAACCAGAAAATCACGGTCTCCCACGTCGCTCATTTGACGCATTGCTGCGCCGGTCTCCCTCAGAACCGGACTTGCGACTTTCACCGCATCCGGCTCAAGCAAGCTTCGAAGGTGTGGTTGCAGATGGATTGGACCACTGTGCCGATTAACTGACGCCGATCGAGCGCAGCGGGTGTGCACTAACTCACCACGTTTGTTGTCCGTTGCTGCTCGGTCGCCAACATTCGCCGTAACGATGCGAAGTGTCTGACTCGGCGAGTAGATCCACGATTCCCATTCCGTGGTGCTTTGTGGATAATCGACGTCAACAAGCAACCCGCTGCATAGCGGGCAGCGGCCCTGTTGCATTCGCAACAGTTTCACTTTGAGCGACCGAACTGGCAGCTCATCCTTGCGACGCTTCTGCACCCAGTAGTCAGTAAGTGCTGGATCATCGGTTGATGCTCCAGCCTTAACGATCTGGTGCCGGACAATGTGGGTCCACGAATGTTTGAGCAGATAGGCGCCGTCGGTTTTGCTGCCGAGCACCCATCGATCATTTCGTGAACGATTGAAGTTGCCGTAGTACTGGCGTGCAATCCAGCGCCTCGACTTCTTCTGGTGGCTGTGCCTGGCCCACTTCCATGTGAGTGTTCAGAGGTAGTCGTCGAGCGAGCCAAATATCTTGGCTGACACGACGTGGCGGTAGTAGGCGGTCCAACCGCGAATGATCGGGTTGGTGGTGGGTCAATTTGCATAACGCGAGCGGAAAAGGGGATTGGTCGAGGCCAAGCACTTGCAGTCGAGAAGGTTGCGGAAGCCCGGCGCGAACACTTCAAAGCGACGGGTGAATATATTCCGATTTGTTCTGACGGCGGAAACGGTACTGCTCACGAGTTTTTGATTGCGCTTGCTTTCGGAGCGGACTACATCATGGGCGGCAAGATCTTTGCTGCGACCCTTGAAAGTCCCACCGAGTTTGTCGACGTTGACGGAGTTCGCTGCAAGCGGTATTGGGGCGAGGGTTCTTATCGAGCGAACGGTGCTGCAAGGTATGGAGACACGGACGGCACCCTTGCATTTGCTGAAGGCGTCGAGACTGCCGTGCCATATGTCGGCACGGTCGAAGAGTTTATGACGGCGACTCGGGCGAAGCTCTGTGCGACATTGATTAGTTGTGGTTCGGGTTCGTTGGCGGTCTTTCGGAAAAATGCTCGCATCGAACGGATCTCGCCGGCAAGCATGATTGACACCGTGCAACGGTTCAGACAATCGAACAATGATTTACAGTCTCACAGTCGAATGACAAGACCACGGCTAGCTCTTCTTGCTTCGGGCGGCGGCGCGAACGTACGCGCAATTATTGATGCATGTGAAGCAGGAGTCATTGATGCAGAGCCAGCGCTTGTTATTGTCACAGACCCTCGGTGCCGTGCCTTGGAGTTCGCTGAAGGCGCCGGGATTCCAACTATAGCGATGCCGAAAGGCAAACGAGCCAGCAACGGTGACCTCGACGTCTTGCTTCACGACGCTCTTGTGACCTTTGAAATCGATCTGGTGGTTCTTGCCGGTTGGTTGTCGCTCATCGGACATCGAACTGTGAACGCATTCGTCAACCGAATCGTGAATGTTCATCCTTCACTGTTGCCGGCACATGGCGGCAAGGGTTGTTACGGCGCGCGGGTTCACGAATCGGTTTTGAATGCAGGCGACACGCGTACCGGGGCCACTGTTCATTTTGTGGATGAACACTATGACAACGGCAAGATAATCGAACAAGTGGCGCTGAATGTGCGAGACACCGACACCGTCGAATCCCTTACTGAACGCACGCTGCTTCTGGGCATCTATCTGTACATCACGGTTCTCGGAAAGCTCGTCAAAAACTGGGAGTCACGGTGATTCCTGATCTCAGAACGACTTCCTCAATGTAGAGTTCGGACAATGGAGTCGGCAGGGCCCAAAGACATAACTGTTGTCGTTGTTATGCCCACTGAGATTCCGGCATTCGAGCGCACGCTTGACCAGTTGCGCAACATAGGCGTCGAGGTGTTGTTACTCAATACACACGCACCCGAAGAGGTCACTCCCGGCGCAACACAATCGGGTTTCGTCATTCATTCCGACCCAGATCGGCACTTCGTGGATGCAACCACACGACTGGTGGCCAGCGGACGCCTCTCAGGGCAACTTGCCTTGATTTTCGGAAAG
>JBBSGY010000275.1:0-4469 GCA_038253645.1 Acidimicrobiales bacterium | reverse complement strand
TAGCGGTCGCACTTGCCGGGAAGCTCAACGAAGCTCCTCCGCCCTATGTCGATTCAGTTGAAGTCGCCGGCCCGGGATTTATCAATTTCCACCTCAATCCAACTTGGCTCTACGACGTCTTGCGCCGCGTGATCAACGAAGGTTCGGAATACGCGAGTAACAACTCCGGTGCTGGGCGCCGCGTGATCTGTGAGTTCGTGAGTGCGAACCCGACAGGCCCGATGACAATCGCAAACGCGTGGTGGTCCAGTTACGGCGACGCTCTTGCGCGCGTGCTCGAGCGCACCGGTTGGAACGTTCACCGCGAGTACTACGTAAACGACACAGGCAATCAAATTCGCACACTTGGCGGAAGTGTTCTTGCTGTGCGACGCGGTGACGAGCCTGAAGAAGGTTCGTATCGCGGTGAGTACATTTCTGACCTGGCAAGTCACTACGAGGGTTCCGACGATGTCGTCGAAGCCGGCCGCTGGGCTGCTGAGCAAATCCTCAAGGTCATTCGTACGTCGCTCGATCTCGTCAATATTCACTTTGACGAATGGTTCAGCCAATCATCTATCGAAGATAGTGGTGCAGTCGCGGAGGCGATCAGCTTTCTCAAAGAGAAAGGCATGGTCTACGAAAAAGACGGAGCAGTTTGGGTGCGAACTTCTGACTTCGGTGACTCGCGCGACCGCGTCGTCAAGAAGTCAGACGACAAAGGCGGCTACTACACCTACGTAGCCGGCGACATTGCGTACCACTACAACAAACTCGTCGTACGTGGCTTCGATCACGCGATCAATGTTTTCGGCGCTGATCACCACGGTCAGGTAGCGAGCCTCTTGGCCGGCGTCGAAGCGCTTGGCATCGGCCGAGGCAAGCTCGAAATTAAGATTGGGCAGATGGTGCAATTCACCGGCGTCAAGATGTCGAAGCGTGGTGGCACCTACGTGACCCTCGATGACGTTGTAGCCGAAATCGGGCCCGACGCGACGCGCCTGCTCAGCCTCGTCAACTCCATTGACCAGTCGAGCAACGTCGACCTTGAACTCATCCGTAAGAACTCTGCCGACAACCCGGTGTTCTACGTGCAATACGCGCACGCTCGCATCAGTTCCATCTTCCGCAAGGCCGAGGAGAAGGGTGTCAAGCGTTTGTCGGTCGAAGATTCTGACATGTCGGTGCTCACTCACGAGCGCGAGCTCGACCTCTTGCGCTCACTCGAGGAACTTCCTGATGTGATCATGTCAGCAGCCGAATTGCGTGCACCGCATCGCGTAACGACTTGGGCGCTTGACTTTGCGTCACGTTTTCACGGCTTCTACCACGACTGCCGCGTGTTGGGCATTGACGTAACGCCTGAACTTACAAACGCCCGGCTTTGGCTCACCGAGTCATGTCGTGTCGGCTTTGCAATCGCGCTTGGTCTGCTTGGCGTGCGTGCGCCCGAACAGATGTCGCGGCTAACGGAAGAAGTAACCGAAGAGTCTGAGTAAATGGCCGTCGGTTATCTCATTGCGCTTTGCGCGCTGCCGCCGGCGCTGATGGCTGCATCCCACGTCTACGGAAATCTTGCGCAAGATAGAACTGCAACCGTGATCGTTCAAGTGCAGACACCGGCCGAAATCGGCTTAGTCGTGGCTGCCCATGAAATGCGTTATCAAGTTAAGGTATTGCAGAGTTGGGATTCGGCGACAGCCAAGGGCTATCGCGCCACCGCAACGGTGAAAAGGATTTCGAAGATCGAAGCGGATCAAGACGTACTTTCAGTCGATCGTATCGACGAGGTCTAGCTAGCTGGCGGTCCGTTCGAAGTCTGCAATGCGGTGTGCCGCGACAGCGCCGTAGCGGGTGAGCACGAGCAATGCGACGTCGTCAGTCAGGCTGTCCCCTGTGTAATCGAGCACGGCTTGTTCGAGTTGTCTAAGACCCTGATCGGGCGACGCAGGACGCAACGATTTTGCTGCCCGGCTGGTGAGCGGAAAAGAAGTCGCCCTCTCTGTTGCGTGCTTCGACCAGTCCGTCTGTGTACAGCAGTAGTTGCGATTTTTCTCCGAGGCGAATGAGTTGCGGCTGAGGGATAACGCCGAGACCGAGCGGCGGAGACGCTTCGGTCGGAGTGCATTCAATTGTTGACTCGTTATCCACGAGCAACGGCGCGGGATGTCCACAATTCACGATGGTTACGTCGCCATCAGCTCCGACCTCGACGATGACACAAGTCACAAAGTCTTCTGAACTCGCTTCGCGCTGAACCGATTGATCGAGGTCACGTGCGATATCCGCGACGTCGATCCGTTCGTAGGCAACGTGACGAAAGCCGCCGAGTACAACGCTCGCGAGACGAACTGCGTCGAGACCCTTCCCACGCACGTCGCCGATGAGTGCTCGCACGCCAAACGGTGTATCGAGTACCTCGTACAGATCACCCCCTATCCGTGCCTCTGCGGCAGCAGAACGGTAGAGAACAGCACATCGTACGCCTGCCGTCAAGGGCGGGACCGGCCGCAGGAGTGCTTGCTGCGCGACCTCTGCCACGCGGCGCAGTGCAACGATGCGACGGTCTCGTCTCGCCCTCACATATGAAACGACCATTGCGAATACGGTCGCGAGTGCAATCGCGATCAAGCGAATGATTTGAGACTGGGCAGCGGCTTCATCGCGATAGACGCCGTATTCGAAGGCACCGAGAAGTGTTGCGATGCCGACTGCGGCGACCAGTACCGGCGTTGCGAACGCAGCGGCAATGAAAGGCGTGCACGTGAGCACACCGACATACTTGATATTCCTGCCACCGACATTCGCGATATCCAGCGCGAGGATGAATACACCTGTGACGACGGCGATTGCACAGGTGGCAATGCCGGCTCTTGTTGTCGCGAAGAGCGCCCTGTTATTCAGCAGCCGTCTCATTGCCGTACATCATCGCTCGCATTTGCAGGTAGTGAAAGTCCAGTGCGCTTCACCCACATGACCCTTGGACCTCCGGTGAAACTCGCTACTGGCCGAAAAGTTCCATCGTCGGGCGTCACAACCATGTCTGTTTGTACGTAGTAGTTCTGCCAGTCGGATGGAAATCCTCGTGCATCACCCGAATCGTCAAAGATGATGGCGTCGAAGCGCTGGTGGTGGATCGCTTCCGCAATGCTGTTTTTCAAGTCTTGTTTTGCGCGGTCATCTTTGCCGCGAAACACGTCTTCAATTCCACCTTGGCCGGCAAATGTCGGCTTTCCGACCATTGATGGATATGCGGGGTGCCGTGTGAGCCATATGTTCCCATCGATTCCCGAGAGTTTTACGAGCAAGGCGTCTCCCGTTCGGCGGTCGGCCGCAGAGGGGATTTGTTTACCCGGGTCATAACCCAACATAACGAGTTGAACTGCGCACAAACCAACTGCCACAAAGGCTATAGGCGTCGGATGCCTCAGAATGTGAGCAACCGCCAGACCGGTCAACAGCGCAACCGCCAACGCAGCGGGCATCAAGACATTGGAGAAACCGCCGGTATGCAGCCGCCCGGTCCAAGCACCTGCGAACAGTCCTGCAGCGGCCGCTGCGTAAAAACCCGTCACCCACCACTCGTCGCGTTTTGACCAGTACCGCCAGGCAAGGACGATTACGAGAAGCACGGGAACGAATTTGCTTAGGTCCTGGGTGAAGAAGTCGGTGCGAGACGACTTGGCGACGTCGTGCTCGAACAACAGCTGCCATACAAAGAATGTGTACCAGCCGTGAGTGATTACGTGCAACGCAAATGTGACGACGCCTGTGAATGCAACGGTAACCCCGCTGAACAGAACACCAAAGGTTCTCTTTGTGATCAATAGATACAGCGCCAGAGGAATAGCGAAGAAGATTGCAGTTTGTTTCGTGAGAATCGCCAGCGACATCAATACGCCCGCAAATACGGCGCTGCGGGATTGCTCAGTTCGTCGAGCGAAGTAGATGGCAGCGAGTGCCAGCAAAATGAAGAGCGCGTCGGACTTTCCGACGTCGAAGAATGTTCCTGACCATCGGAATGAACCTGCGTAGAGGCCGACTGCCAAGACAGCGGCGAAACGGTTGCGTGTCTCTCGCATGACCAACAAGCCGAGCAGTGCAAACGTAACGAGGGTTGCTGTGATCGAAATTGCCCGCATAACCCAGAAATGCACACCAAAAACGGTGCTGAGCAATGCGCCGAGGCCGAATGACAACGGTGCGTAGGGAAGCTGTGTCAAGTCGACAGTGGGTATTGTGTAGAGCGGCGTTCCGTCATGCAGCCGACGAACGTGCTCGAGCATCTCGCTTTCCAACCATTCGAGTTCATAGGGGTACCGAACTCGAATGAACGCAAGGACTACGAATACTGCGACCGCAGCGATGCATCCCATGGCGACGACCGCTTGTGAAAAGGCGAGCAGTTTTTGTCTCTCGGAGGCAGACTGCACATTGCGAAGCTTGCCATCTGTAAGAACTGTTGGGGTCACGGATGGGTAAGTTTGTCT
>JBBSGY010000274.1:0-4476 GCA_038253645.1 Acidimicrobiales bacterium | reverse complement strand
TTGCGCGCATTTCAGCGAGCCAGGGGCGTTGCTCACAAGGCGCCGGAACGAGGTAAGTAACCGATACTATTGAGTTTCGACAACGCAGTGAGCAGCGTCATCTGGCCGTTGAAATGTCCAAGTTATTTGGCGGCGGGCCCTTAGATCACGCGGGGGCTCGAGTTGCCGCTGCAGGCCTTGGCAGATGAACGAACGCTCTTCAGGACGTGCCGCAAACGCGACAGACGTGTCTCCTGCGTCCGTGACCTTGAACGCCGTATGCGCGCTGCGTTCCAACTCAAGCAATGGCACTGGTATTACCTGCCGACGAGTGACAGGTGCATTCGCGCCAGCACCAAGATCAAGATCAACGTCGGGCTTTGTGAAAACGGAGTCGACGTACGCAGTGAGGTCGACATGTAGTTCGATCTCGCTGCGAACTGTTCGATCGTCGATGAAATAGAAGTTATCTACGCGGCGGCGTATCCAGGTGGCTGATTGCGCATTCAGCGCCAGGACGTCTGCGCCTCGGCGAGGTGTTGCGGCGACCTCCGGGATGTCTCGATCTTGCGACCGAGTGTCGTCAAGTTGCGCCATTGCATGAAAATACGCAGGCCACTAATTGAATGCTCACACAGTTGTTTAATGTGGCCGTTTCAAGCAGCGCTTCCTTTGCCTGAGAATCGCTGGTATCGCTAAAGATCTCTAAAGATCTCGCTTGTACACGAAGAATTCATCTCGTTCGACAACGTTGGAGCGACGCGAAGATTCGCCGTTCAATCTGATGGTGCAATCTGCGCCGACTTCCGGGGTAACCGCTCGATCCGAGCCCCCGCGTCCGAAGTAGACGGCGCCGAAATGCAGTTATCGTTTTTCGAGTCGAAGTCTTCCAGTAATTGTCCGCGCCGCTGTTCGACTTCGTCCCCACTTGTCGACGCGCAACACCGTGCCAAGAGAACGAGTCGCCTACACAATTCGCCCGGCTGCGTTTCGCAAGCGCTGGTGTTGACCCCACTGGTCGCACCGACCGTATCGATGCTTCAAACGAAATTCGCAGGCGCAATCTCGCATGTGTCTCCCGCTGCGTTAGGACTTGCAACCACGAATTACCTCGCAAGTACCAGCTCGATTGGCTTGTTCAACAGATCGGGAAAGGCGATCGTTTCGTTTCCCAAGACGCGCAGACCGGCACGCAATACGGTGACTATCGCGTCGACGGCGGAATCCTTACTGCTACCGGGTACAACGACTATCTATCCCGAATGACCACGCGTATCACCGACGCTATGGGCAGAAGTCTGACCAGCAGCGCGAGTAAGTACAAGGCGATCAGTCAGTACCCTATCCTCCAGGCATACAAGGCCCTGTTGACCGGATGGCTCGACACCTACATACGCCACCGGCTGTTCGGCAAAGACTTCGACCCACTCGAAGGCGAGAACTGGCGTGTTTTGTACTCGAAGATGTCGCTCACGACATCGCCGGCGTCTTTGCCACCAAGCTGACAGAAGTGCAGGCAAGCCAGTCGGCCGCGGAGGCCGAGATCAAGCACCGGCTGTTGTCTGAAATCAAGACGATCCCCGTTCGTGCCAGCGCGAGCTTCAATGTTCACAAGTGCATCTACCCGAAGCTACCCATGCCGTCGAAGAGCGGGCGGCTTGGAGCGACTCTTCATCGAGTGGGCCGATCAGGGCAGCCACGTCGGGGCTCTGCTGAAGATCCACGAATACCGGCATGATTTCCTTCGCCGCCCCTACCTGAAGGAAGACGGAATGCCTGCGCAGTACTCACCCGACTTCCTCGTGCGCACCGACGCAGACGTGTACGTGGTTGAAACGAAGGCACAGTCGGCTATGAGCGATGGGAACGTCAAGCGCAAGCAGCGCGCCGCACTTGCCTGGTGCGAGCAGGTCAATCTGCTACCTGCTCAGCAGCGGGACGAACGCGATTGGCACTATGTACTTCTCGGTGAGTCCATCATCCGCTCGTGGCATGCCAAGAGCGCCCGCGCAACCGAACTACTCGACTACGCGCGCCTTCGACGGAGCGACGGACCAAAGCAGCAAAGCATCCTCTGAGACACCTCGACGACTACTCCGCTCCCAAGCATGGTCATGATCAGCAGGAGTCGGCGCGCTCAAGCGAGTCGCAACGTCGAGGTCGGGTTTACCCACGCAAACACAAGCTGCTTGTAAGCCACACCGAGAAGGCGTTCGAGAAGTCCACCTCGATTCTGGAGCTCCCACTCGCCACGAAAGCAACAGCGAAAGAAACTTTGCCATGGCGCAGAAACGAACCGGTGGGCGCTGGATAGCAAAGCTGTCGCGCGGTCTGCGCCGCCATGAGCACAACACTCGACCTACGGAGCCCCTACGGAGCCCTTGTCCGTTTTGGTTAGATCAAGATTACACTGCTGTCGTTTCTGTGATTTTTCGTACGACGAGCTGAAATGAGGCGACCACATGGGGAATCCATCCGGAGGGCAGGTCATCGTCCCGCTCGGATATCCGACGTCGCTTATCTACGTCGATGAGAGCGGATCCAGAGCGAGTGCAAGCAATTTCTTCGTCATCGCGGCACTGAAGGTTCGGCAACAGGGAAAGCTTGCGCGTGCCGTCCTCAATGTGCGAGAGCGCAACCAATTCTTCGGCGAGTTCAAGTTCAGTGCAATTACGCGTGGGGCGTTGCCCGCTTACTACGACCTTGTGGACTGCTTAGAAGATTCCGAACTTCGCATCGCAGCCTGCGTTGCAGATCGGCGAGTCTTTGACCCGTTTCGCGGAAAACAACCGGTTTGGCGGGTACACGCCGAAGTGACTACACAACTACTCGTGGGTTGCATCAACAAACGCGAGCTGGTAACCGCTCTGCTAGATGTGATTTCTGTGCCCACCGGGTCTTCTCTTGAAGACACCGTTCGCCAGCGCGTGAACCGCCGGCTCGGTTCTACAGTTGTCGTCTCAGCAGCGTGTCTCGATTCCAAATCCTCTGATGGGCTCCAACTCGCGGATCTCATTGCTGGTGCAATCGCCTTCGAGCGCCGTCGGACCACCGGCGAAAGCGGCAACCCCAATTCTTCGAAGGCAAAGGTCGCCAAACGTTTGTGCGCCGCGCTCGGGTCTGACTTAACAGATGGGAAAGGACGGAGAGTGAACATTGCCACCTACAATCCGTCGTCAAGCCAGACGATCGTCGACCTTCGTACGAAAACGTCATCTAAAAAGACTTCTATCCGCTGACGCAGCGTCGATGTAGGATGTACCTGCGGTCTGAGCCACTGGCTCATAGCTGCAGCTCTCGGCGTGAGCCACTGGCTCATAGCTGGGATCAAAAGAGCAGTTAAAAACTGCCAGTTCTCAACCGAAACACCCTCGGCTTTCGGCCGGGGGTGTTTCTTTTGTACGAGAAACGTTGATTTCCCCCTGCCACAGATCACTCGTATGAAGTGCCGCCAAACGGCACCGTTCGCGCGCGTTCCGAGAATCGCCATTTCACGTTCCGGCAAGTCAAAGCGCGCACACCACGGCCAGCACTTACACAATTTTCTGCCAGCCCACGGGGGCTAAGCAGGGCATTCACCCTGACCTTCACCCAATTGACTACCACGTTGACTGCCTAGAAGTGAATCAAACGCAGCTCGGGCCGACTCTTGCATAGTCATCGTGACATGCGAGTACAGATCGAGCGTGATGCTTATCTGAGTATGGACCAACATCTCACTTACTTCCTTCGGATGCACCCCTTCGCTGAGTCGGAGTGTCGCCGCCGTGTGACGGAGGTCGTGGAATCGGACCTTCGGAACGCCCGCCCGCTTCAGGGCCTCATAATAGGAACGACGTGGAAGGTTCTGAGGGCTGAGAGGTCGACCGACTGCGTTGGGGAAGACGAGTTCGTTCTCTTCCCACATCTCCCAGTGTCTCGGAATCGCTGCGGCTTCTTCCTGGCGGATGCGGGAAGATCGAGCGTGAACGCTGCGTAGCCCGACTCGTTATCACCTTCGAGAACAACTCGGTATCCGTCTACCGTCCTTACCTCCTGCACGTATTTCCGCCTGCCTCAAGATTGCCACCGCTTACCACGATGGCATCAAAAGGTCGAACTGCGGAATTGCGTGCCATCGTTGCCATCCTTCATACTCGCCGAATGACGCTTCGTGCCAACGATGATTGGTTGCAGAACCAAGATGATGCAGAACCCATGATGCTGTCGCGACGTACGTTGCTCATGATCAATGTGGCGGCTGCGACGTTCCTGTTGTTGGTCGGGCTGACGCCGATGTTACTTACTGCAATCGAACTCTTACAGGGATTCCTCTGGCTCATGCACAGCAACTCGGGTGTTGCTGACTGAGTTTTGAGGCTCTTCGCTAGATCGTGTGGGTAGCGGAGAGTGGTCGTGACAATGTCGGAAGCGGCAGCTTTCCGGCGATGAGATACACAATCGTGATCATGTAGCGCTTGTTTCGGTAACCACGAGCCCGTGCTTTGGCCGCTTGAA
>JBBSGY010000273.1:0-4497 GCA_038253645.1 Acidimicrobiales bacterium | reverse complement strand
TCTGTGGTGATCGTTTGCGAATCGACATATCTTTTGAAAGGCACGAAGCCGGTATGGTTATGGGTCAGATTCACTGCGATCACCACAGGAAACATCATCGCAGTATGGTTACTTACCTCGCTTCGGCGCCTTGCGAGAGACGCCCCTGTCTCGCCGAAATGCGCGCAAGCTATTTCGACGTGGACCCTTAACGACCGTGCGGCGGCCCAGCCTACAAAAGGGCTACGAAGCTGGAGAGCTAATCGAGAAGAAGCTTCTCGGCGATATTGCAACGCCAAAGCGGGTCGACTTGTCATGGGAATTGATCATTCGGGACTCGACGGGGCCTCTTCGTTAGGCGTTCCATCGCGATTTGTAGCAGTAGGGATTTTGAAAACACTCACTGTCGCCGGGCGACACTCAAGTCTCAACTAATTCAAGCATTCGGATGACGGTGGCTTGCCTTTCGCGGCGGGAACGCCACCGGAAAAACCGGGAGTATTCGACGTCGCCTATGATTGATCCAACGCAAGCTCGATGTCGCTAGCTGCGGCGAGGCAGCCGTTGCGTTCAACGCAACAATGTCCGCCGTGCGATTGCTGAACGTCGCCGGCCTCGAACAAGTTAGGACTACACCGTGAAAGAGGCGCTGGGCACACTTGCCGTCGTTGTCTCTCTGTGTGGCTATGCGCCGTACTTGCGAGACGTTCTCCGTGGGCGGACCAAGCCGCACGCGATCTCGTGGTTCATCTGGGGAACCCTGGCGACGGTTCTCTTTGCAGCCGCAATCAGTAATGGCGCAGGAGCAGGCGCTTGGGTCACAGCCGTAGTCGTAATCATGAGCACTGTGATCTTCGTACTCGCTCTTTTTCGAGGCGAGAAACATGTCACCGCGCTGGACTGGGCATGTCTGGTCGGGGCTGCCGCTGTTGGATTGGCGTGGATGATTACGGGCGGTCCATTGTTGTCGGTGATCTTGGCTACATGTATCGACATACTGGGATTCGTGCCGACTTTTCGTAAGTCGATCGCCAAGCCCCACGAAGAAACGGTTGTGATGTGGGGATGCTCTGCGGCATTCTTCTTTTTGGCCTCGCTGGCCATTGAGAGGTACTCCGTGATCACTACGCTCAATCCGGCGCTCATGGTCTTTATCGACTCGGCGATGGTCGTCATGCTGCTGACTCGACGTCGTGTTTTGCCCTCGCAGTTGACTGGCGCGAGAGAGCCGTAACTCCAATTACAAATCGGATGCCAGTCGGAATCGCCTTGATCGGCAGGTTTGGTCTCATGAAGCCGCGCGTACCTACGTCCGCGTTGATGGTAAGCAACATGGTTGTGTTCGCGGCCGGCGAAGTGAGTGCAACACTTCAGGGATGGGTAATTCGGAATTGTTACGTCGCGTTATTTCTGAGTGCCTCGGCACGGCATTTCTGGTGATGGCGGTCATCGGTTCAGGAATCGCCGCATCGCGTCTCTCGCCGGGCGATGTTGGTCTACAGCTACTGGAGAACAGTCTCGTTACAGGCGCAGCTCTCGTTGCACTGATTATGGCTCTTCAACCCATATCCGCCGCGTTCAACCCGATAGTTACCTTGGTAGAACGCGCGCTGGGTACGTTATCGAGAAGTCATGCCGGGATTGCATCTATCACCGGAGGATTCGTGGGCGCGTGCAAACCAGCTTGCCAAGCTCTCGACCGCACAAATTCCTGTTGTTCAGGCCCTGGACAGGCTCGGCCTTGCTGTTGACCACCCCAACGTCGAATTCCTAGGCGGAGTCGAGTCCCTCACCGTCTTGATCGGTAAGCGGGACGCCAGCGGAATGGTTCTCAAGTTTCATCATCCCGCCAGAGCAATAGAGGAGGTGCGCGCCGAAGTTGCCGAAGGCGCCGAAGGCGCAGCCTTCGAATTAGCCGCTTGGGGCTTCGGGGTTCCGATGGTAGAGCCGTTGTTCCCAGGCGGATCACTGCTATTCGAGATTGACTTGCTCGGTCAACCCTGTCTTGCCCAGTCAACCGTTATCTGCCGGGGGACCTGTTAACCGACATCAATCCGTTGGCGGATGGAGCAACTGAACGACCACCAGGTTTCATGTGTGCTTATGGTGCAACCATTGGCAAATTGGATGTATTCAGCCGTCAATACGCGTCACCCATACTCGTGCCGGCACACTCAGTCATTCAGCTGGGAAACTTGCGACGTACGTCGATAGCGAGCACGGCAGTCTCGCTAACTGAGGACCGTCAGACGGGCGGACGGAGTGCACCTTTTCTTCAGGCGGAGGTAACAAGATTCGTCCGGACATTGGACGCACTCGTCAACGACATCGGGACAATTCCTCAATTCGTGACTCATGCCAATGTTGAGTCCAACGCAATTACCGACGGGCGCCGCAACGTCCGGCTCATTGACTTTGCATGGGTCGACCCATGCCGAAGTGGAAACGTTTTTGCATCGCGTCAGTGCGTGTTCACCCGAAATGCAAGCGCGCCCGTCGCTGGTATATCGGCATCGATGAATGAAGGTTTACGTCTTGCTACTCGCGAGTCAGGTCTCAGTGTCGGGGAGGGGGACTCGGCAAATCTTGTGTAGTCGCGACGAAAAAGCGGATTCTACGGTTCGGAAGTTTCCAACACGCGGGCCAAAGCCCTGTTGAGCTGTGGTTTTGAGGGTCAAGTCCATGGCTTTTCGTCACGATATGAACAGTTGGAGTACGCGTCTCGAAGTCTGCAATGGAAAGGGGGCTCGGTGTCGATCGGGTACAGAGCTCAACACATGCGTAGACGCGAAATGCGGGTGCTTCGACCCGTCGCGCTTGTTGCGGTGCTCGTATTGATGACAGCGCTCTTGAGCGCGCTGCCCGTGAATATACGCCCGGCTGCAGCGGCATCCCCAGCCACCCGCTCGAACACAGTCGAGTTCTTTGCCGGTCAGGACACGGTCGCCACAGGAAAGAACCAGAACGTCAAGATCGACTTTCCGGCTCAGACCTATCAGCTCGCTGAGTCGAATGTTGTAGTGAAGGACGCCTGGGTGGAGGTCAGCGGAACGATCGCTGACTACGGTCAGTTTGCCTACCAGAACGCCTACATCTACTTCGACTCGTGCGTGCCCGTGTGCACGCCGTCGACCACAGCGTTTGCATCAATCGCAACGATCGCCCGTCCATCGACCGATCCGCCTGGGTATATCAGGATGCGCGCGAACGTGACCTCTGAGGGCACGCTCGCCGCATACACCGGCGCCGCCGCCGACCGCAGCTTCGCGGTCGGCTATTGCTATGCAACCGGTGCGACGTGTTCAGGCAGCACCTCGGCTCAGCTGGTGGCGTTCACCGCGAAGCTCGTGATTACCTACACATACGACGCCACGACTACCAACAAGACAAACACCGTTCTCTACCCGCTCGAGAACGCAACAGACGTGGGCTCGAAGCTCACGACACAGGCCCCTTGCGCCTTCGGCAGTTGCCCGACATTCGCCTACAACGCGGCCATTCCCGAGCTCAGCGCGCAACTCTCGCAGTCGTTCCACGTCGCAGGCCAGTTGGACGAGTCGACCAACAACGACATCGATACCACTCCGAGGGTCGGCACCAACGCCCAAGGCGCGTCGGTCCACCACGACGCCGTCTGTTGTCCGACCGGTAGCTGGTCCGATTACCGCTGGGGTGGGAGTGGGAGTGGGAATTCGCTGGCGGGCTATGCCAACAACAGCGCCCAGAGTCTCGAGATCAGGGTGACGGGCACCGGCGCCAATGTGCGCTCCCTGGGTGGTGAGGATGTGGTCACCTACTCCCACGCCGCCAATGCCGCGACCAAGACCAAGACCGTGACCTACCCCGTAGGCGAGGTTCTTACGACGTGCTGCGCCAACACGACCCAGAGCTCGCTCACGGGCCCGACGGTCTACATGCCGGAGTCGGGTGTGACCATCAAGAAGGCGTGGTTCAGGGTGACCGACGACGCGGCCGCCTCTGCCGGGGCGGGCACTCTCAAGATAACCACCAAAGTCGGCAGCAACACCGAGACCGCACAGACGACGATGAACGTCGCCATCGACGCCAACGGCACACACATGGACAGCTACTTCAACTACGTGATCCCGTCGGCTGACTACACCGAGCTCGCCGCCGCCACCGGATCAAGCGGCAAAGCCGTGCAGATGACCGGCCAGTGGGGGGCCACGAACCCCGGTGCCACCGTTTCTGCTCAACTTATGATCACTTACCAGTACACCGGCGACTCAGCCGGATACCAACAGACCCAGCAGCTCTTCGCCGGCCAGTCGACAGCGACTCCCGCCACCACATACACGACGGCCACGGGGGCCATCGACCCGACAATTCCAGAGACCACAGGCACGACGACCATCCGGGGTGCCGACCTCCTCGTCAACGCGCACAACAGGAATCTGACTGCCAACGAAGCGATCGGAGCCGTACTGGGCACGTCGTCGTGCACGCCCGCGACACAGGCCACTCTGGCAACGATGACGAGCGGGACCACGACAGCGA
>JBBSGY010000272.1:0-4502 GCA_038253645.1 Acidimicrobiales bacterium | reverse complement strand
CGGTGTCGATCATGTCGTCGACGATCACGCAATGCCGGCCATTGACTTCACCGATGATTTCATCGGTCTCTGCAACGTTTTTTGTACCGCGCGGGCGTCGCTTGTGAGCGAATGCAATGTCGGCGTCAAGGTGCTGAGCGAACCGTTCGGCGACTTTCACGCGGCCCGCATCAGGTGAGACGATGACAAGATCCTGCCCTCGCGCTTCGTTGCGGATGTACTCCTCCAGTACGGGCATCGCTGTGAGGTGATCAACAGGAACATCGAAGAATCCTTGAATCTGACCCGAGTGCAGATCAACGCTGATCATGCGCTGAGCGCCTGCTATTTCGAGCATGTTCGCGATGAGCTTGCCGGTGATTGGTTCACGCGGAAGGGCCTTGCGGTCTTGGCGTCCGTAGCCGTAGAACGGGCACACGGCGACGATCCGTTTCGCCGATGCACGCTTTGCTGCATCAATCATGATCAGCTGCTCCATGATCGTGTCATTCACGTTCTCGCAGTGAGTCTGAATCAGAAAGACGTCTGTATCACGAATTGAGTCTTCGAAACGGCAATAAGTCTCGCCACTCGCGAACTCAACAACATTGACGTCACCGAGTTTCTCGTTGAGCAGCGAAGCGATCTCTTCGGCAAGGGGCCGCGTTGCGCGACCTGCATACAGGCCAAGGCGCTTTTTGGTGACCAGTTCCATTAGTGCTCCTGGTTTTCAGTCGTCGGCTGTTACTCGAGAAAATGCCCCGATTACGGCGTTAGGGGCGATGTTAGAACCTGGTTCGAGGACTGCATACGGCCCAACCTTTGCAAACTCCGCGATCGTAGATCCATTGCCTTCGCTTCGACGAATGATTGCACCCTTTCCCACCTCGCAATCGATGAGCTGCGTATCGGGACCGATCTCGGCGCCCTGGCCAATCGTTGTGGTCCCGCGCAGTCTCGTGCCGGGATGCAACGAAACATCTTCCGCAAGCTGAACATCGAGATCAACGTACGTCTGGAGCGGATCGACCATGGTGACGCCTGCACGCATCCAACGATCATTGATTCGACGGCGCAGCTCGGCCTCGGCAACGGCAAGTTGTGCTCGATCGTTGACACCGACTGCCCACGCAATGTCAGGCGCGATGACGGTTTCGACGCGATGGCCGGCTTCGCTGAGCACGGCGATCGCATCCGTGAGGTAGAGCTCGCCCTGCGCGTTCACCGGGGTGATCCGACGCAACGCAACGCCGAGGAGGGAAGTACGGAAGCAATAGACGCTGGTGTTGACCTCGTTGATTGCCCGCTCTTCGTCGGTCGCATCGCGTTGCTCGACAATGCGTCGTACCCGACCTTGCTTGTCACGAACAACACGACCATAACCAGTCGGGTCTTCCGAGGTCACCGTAAGAACTGTTGCTGCCGCCTCTGTTGCGCGGTGATGTTCGACGAGTTGGGAGACGACATCTGGTTCGAGCAACGGCGTGTCACCGGGAAGAATCAGAATGTCGGCGTTCTCCGCCTCGTCGCTGACTTCTTGTGGCAATGATGCGAGCGCGATTACGACTGCGTCACCCGTGCCGCGCTGGATGTTCTGCTCCACGTAGTGCAATGGAAGTTGAACGGGGGCCGTGTCATTCAGCGTCTTGACCACGCGTTCCGCGCCGTGGCCGACAACCATGACGGCCCAGTCAGCACGCACACCGTCGAGCGCATCGAGAACGTGGACAACCATTGGCCGTCCACAAAGAAGGTGAAGAGGCTTTGGCCTCGCAGACCGCATGCGGGTGCCCGCACCCGCAGCGAGTATTACTGCACAAAGGGAGCGGTCGGTCATATCGCTCTAATGTTTAATCGAGTTCGAGCTCTTCGTCGTCCTCTTCAACCCAAAGGGAACCGACGTGGGTTTCGATGAAATTGCGAAACAGAGCGGTGCCTCGTTCAGTGAGAATGCTCTCGGGATGAAACTGCACAGACTCGATCGGGCGCGATTCGTGACGAAATGCCATCACATAACCGTCGCCCGCCGAGGTCGCCGAAACGGTCAGCTCACTTGGGACGGAATCGGCGTTCACAATGAGCGAGTGATATCTCGTCGCGTGAAATTTGGAGGGGTGACCGCTGAACAAGCCAAGACCGTCGTGATGAATCACGCTGGTCTTGCCGTGCATCAAGAGAGCTGCTCGTTCGATCCGGCCGCCGAACGCGAGACCGATCGCTTGGTGGCCGAGACAAATGCCCAGCGTTGGCAAAGCCGTCTCCCGAATGAGTTCGACGTAACCGGCGTCGGCCGGGTGCCCGGGTCCGGGACCCAACACGACGAAGTCTGGCGCAGTATTGCGAACAACAGCAGGTGTAACCGTGTCGTTTCGTCGTACGTCTGTTTCTACTCCGAGTGTTTGCAGGTACTGCGCAATCACATAAACAAAGCTGTCATACGCGTCAACCACCAAGGCCCGCATCGGCGATCTCCTTCCCGGTGGTCGCCCAAAACGGCGCTGCCATTTTTTGAAGTGTCTCGCGCCATTCGTTCTCAGGTTGTGAGTCGGCAACGATGCCCGCTGAGGCACGCAGCTTGAATACTCCCTCTCTGTGAACCGTGGAACGCAACCCAAGACAGGTGACGCAATACCCGCCGAAGTCGATGAGCCCGACAGCACCCGCGTAGGCGCCGCGTTGAGTGTTTTCGAGCGACTCGATGATCTCCATCGCGCGAATCTTCGGCGCTCCGGTGACCGTTCCCGCGGGGAACGTGTAGGCGATCGCGTCGAAGGTGTCGGCGTCAGGCCTGAGCCGGCCGACCACGTTTGAAACAATGTGACTGACGTGCGAGTACTGCTCGACGATCATGAGCTCATCCACACCGAGTGTTTTTGGAATACTCACGCGGCCAACGTCGTTTCTCGCCAGATCTACGAGCATCACGTGTTCTGCGACTTCTTTCTCATCGGCGAGCATGCCCGCGACAAGGGCAGAATCCTCTTCGGGTGTTTCGCCGCGCCGGATGGTTCCGGCAATCGGGCGCACACATACCTCGTCGCCTTCGACTCGCACGCAAATCTCAGGGCTCGAACCCGCGATCGTCATCCCGTCGAATGTGCCGATGAACATATACGGCGAAGGATTACGTGAACGCATCCGCGAATAAACGTCGAATGGTGAAACTTCGGTATGAATGCGAAGTTCATGTCCGATCTGAACCTGATAGATGTCACCTGCTTTGATGTGCTCTTGCGCGGCAATCACCTTTTTGAGATAAGTCTCTCGCGTAATTGTTTCTTCGATCCGCGCCGGTGAAGACGCAGTTGGTGGAGACAAGAATGGTTGCTCTACGGCCGTGCCATGCGGGACCAGCGCGTGTTCGATCTGTTCGCGCGACGGCGCATCAAACCAACCCGGAGCGCGGTTACACGTGAGATATGCGTGACCGGTTTCGACCTCGACTTCTGCATGAGCCGAGTGAATGCTGAGCATTGCGTCAGGCACCTCGTCGGTGCGCGGAATAATCTCGGGCAGCGACTCGATCGAGCGCGCTATGTCGTATCCGAAGTAACCGAAGAGACCGAAATTGAACGACTCCGTCAGCTCATCGTGAGGATTTTGGAACAGATCGCGCACGCAACGGAGCAAGCGCCACAAGTCGGTTCGCTCGGGCAGTGACACCGTTGCCATGTGGACGGGAAAGCCCGCTGCGGCTGCCGTATCGCAAGCGGCCGTCACAAGAACCGGCTCACCTGTGAAGATCACTGAGGAGGCGGAGATGCGCAGGGTCAGCACAGGCGCGATGAGAATGTGCGAAATGCGGGCTGCATGCGAAGGCCCTGCGACTGACTCGAGCATCGCCACCGACGAGTCTCCGAATGATTCGGACAAGGCGCGATAGCTGGCAACCGGATCGAATCGCGGCACACTCACCTTTGTCGAGTCGATCGCGATGTCGAGCACTTGGGCCATCGGAAGATGATAGGACCTGAGGACTGGTGGTTCCGCCCGACGTCGAGCTTGCGTTTCAGTAAGGGAAATCGTCGTGATCCGACCCAGAATCCGGGCTGTTGCAGCGATTCCGGCGGTTGAAATGCAGGTTTCGCCTTAGTTGAAGCTTGAGCGTCGCCAAGCGACCGTAAGTGTTCACATATTTGACCGAGGTGGCCGCCGGGAATATTCAGAGATCTCGCTCAGGTTGGGATGCAAGGTTTAAACCAATCCAGGTTCTCCAAAATTCACAGTTGAAAAGATCATCAATACAGATTCGACATGCATTTGGATGAAGGGAACCGTTCACGACACGGAAAGCGTTCTCAGCGAAAAGCGCAACGCGCAGAGGCTTGACATCGTTTTAAAGAAGCGAGTTCACAATGAGTCGATCAATCCGACGCCATGGGTAGTGACGCAGTTTGCGCCGGAGTCGCTGGATCTTGTTACGGCGTCAAGAGCATGCGGGTAGCCATCGTCGCAATTTTGACGAGCACACTATTGCTGAATTCGTCTGCAGTATTTGCAGCGTCAACAACTCAAGTTGGCGG
>JBBSGY010000271.1:0-4503 GCA_038253645.1 Acidimicrobiales bacterium | reverse complement strand
GCTTTTCGCTCGGCATACTGGTCCGCAGTACTGCGACAATGACAACGAGGATCGCGCCGGCGACCAAGATTGCTCCCCGCCAACCGAGCGCGGTGCCGCTAAGCATTGCGAAAGCGAACGGCGATGTCATCATGCCAAGGCTGACGAAACCATTGCCTTCGGTGAGCGCTGAACTGCGGCGTGCACCATGACGATCCGACAAAGCGGCCATCGAAAAGATGATCATCGATCCAAACGTCATGCCCACCACGAAAACTCCAGGAAGGCTCAGCACCAGGGATCGCGCGAAAAAGACGAGGAATAGTGCGATCACACTCCAGGCACTGGCGAGCAACATTCCGTTGGTCCGTCCCCATCGTGCCGCAATGCGGGGTGCGACTATTGCCGCGACGATGTTGCCGCCGGCCCATAGCGCCGAATGAAGGGCTGCCAATGTGTATGTCAGCGACAGTTCTTTGCGAAGTTGTGCAGTAAGCGGACCGAGTAGGCCTGCGAGATATCCGACGTACGCGAGGAATGCGTAGTTGAACGCGGTAAATCGGTCCCGTCTGAACCCTGAGGGGCGCGAAGTCATGGACAAAGGATAGGCGGATTGAAGAAGGCCCCTTCTAACCATCGTTCTGCTGTCCTCGACCACTTGCGTTAACTCGGCGGCCGAACAGTTACCAAACGAGCGAGATGCCGAGCCCTCCGTCAACGGGAATAGTCGCTCCGGTGATGTATGAGCTGTCGGGGCCCACGAGAAATGCAACTGTGCCGGCGACATCCGATGGTGTTCCCACACGATCTTGAGGAATGTTTCGCGCGATGGTTTTTGGGTCGTACCAGTCGGCGCCGACAACACGCGGGACTTCGATCAAACCTGGCGCGATCGTGTTGACCCTGATGCCGCGTGGCGCGAGTTCGACAGCTGTAGACCGGGTTACCCCCAATATCCCTAACTTCGTTCCTGCGTATACCGCATGTCCCGATTGGGTTCGCGTTGCATGGATCGACGAGATGTTCACAATAGATCCACCGGAATCGTGCATCGCAACGGCGGCTGCGCGGGTGGTCGAGAGTACCGCGAGGAGATTGACGTTCATCAAGCGCGCAACATCCTCAGACGACAAGTCGGTGATTGGGACGTCCAGCGTAATACCCGCGTTGTTGACAACAGCGTCGATGTGCCCAAAATGTTCGACTGCCTCCTCCACGCATTCGCCCGCAACGTCAGGCTTCAGAGCAAAGTCACACACGATGGGTAGAACATTGGACGTGTCGGGCGCCCGTTCGAGAGTGTCTGCGAAGCGAACCGCGTCGTCGGGAGGTACTTCTGCGGCTACGGCCACGTTCCATCCATCGGTAAGGAGTCTTTCAACGATGCCGAGTCCGATTCCATAGGCTCCACCGGTTACGAGCGCTACCTTCATCGTGAAACCTCGAGAACAGCGGCCGTCTTACGCGACACGGTATCGATCACGGATTCCATGACCGGCCAAGTGTCGTTGAGGGTTATCGCCTCGTAACCGTCGTTTGTTGCGATGATTGTTTCCTCCGATTTCGCCCCTGTGATCGAAGGGTTCCAAGCGAATGCCTGGTTGCGAGCTACCTCTCCCTCGGTCGTGGGTTCAAGGAGCCACTCACGGGGTGCATAGCCGCAGAGGCCTCCTTGGTGATGCATTTTCCATTCATCGGGAACGCCGGCGTTTGCATACTCCTTCAGAAGGACGCCCCATAGCTGTTGGTACGACGTCCCCGGAACGGTTGCCGAATTCAGGTTTGCGAGGATGCGAGCCGTTTGCTCGTGTCTCCTCGAAAGGTCATTTGGCATCGGTCCAAAATGCACAAACCGAGTTGTGTTTGCAATCAGACCGTGACGTTCGCCACACAACACAACCATCACGTATGTATCCAATTGTCTGTCGGTCGGAGTCGGGTGACGAAATTTGAACAAACGATCATCTACGCCAACGAGTACGGCCGACGGACGAATGCCGCTGAGCAGGGCTTCGTGCACGACTTCAGCGGCAATTTCACGTTCGGTCGCCCCGCGAGTCACCGATCGCAACACCGATTCGACGCAGGCGCTTGCCTGGTGACCGAGTTCTCGGTAACGGGCTATCTCTTCGGTTGAAAGCAACGAGCGTCGGCGCTCAATCATGTTTGATATGTCGATGAAACCGTCGATAGCAGTGTCAGACGCGGTCCGGTGGCCCTTGGCAAGCAGCGCGATCACGTCGCCCTGAGACTCGTACCACGGAAAGGAAACCACTGTGGCTTCTACTTCTGTTGTCTCTTCTTGCAAGAGGCGGTCCGCTTCGATTTCGTTCGTGATGAGAAAAATCTCGTTCTGTGTGACGAGCAACGCGGCAACTCCGGTCTCACTTGTCTCGACGATGGCTGACGATCCTCCTTCGGTGATCCAAGAGAAATTGTCACGACGGCTCAAGACGATTGCACCCAATTCGAACTCCGTCATGAGCATTCGTAACCTGTCCACTGGTTTCATAGCGGTCCCGTCGCTGAGCGTGCCGTCGAAGGCGTCAGCATGCTTGAGATGCATGGCGCGGTCAAACGCGTCGTGCATCACAGACTTGGTTGAGTCTGGCTTCCTGCTTCGTCGCTGCTTTCATCGATACGAAGTTGATGAGGGCGCCATTCGTTGGTAAGTGGAACGCGTCTGTCACTCAAGCGGCTCACGTTTAGTCCTGGAGGAGCCTGGCGACGATACATCTCAGCATCGTCGACCAACTGAAGGATTCCTCGCGCCATTTCGGGGTCGACCCCCAGGATGGTCACAATTTCGTCGAGGCCGCGTGCTTCTTCGAGGAAGAGACGAAGAATGGGATCGATCTCGTCGCATGTGAGACCGATAGCGGCGAAAGGCGCCGAGCGCGTCTCGACGATCTCACTCGGAATTAATTCGTGGTCGCTGTTGAGATATTCGGCGAGTGCGTAAAGCGTGCTCAAGAAACAGTCGCGCAAAGGCGCAAAGGTTCCCGTCATTCCCGCATGTAACGGAACGAGGCTCGCCGACACAGCAGTCTTGTTACCCGTCGCAAGAGGAATGCGAGCGGTTCGATTTGCAACGGAGAGAAGCATTGCCTGCCGTGCAACTGACAACGTCAACGCTTCGGGTTCGGCAACGGATGTCATAGGGTCGAGAAAATCATGACTTCGCTGGATGTTGGTCGCGACTTCGCCGACGGGAATCGTGAGGCACTCGATTCTGAGGTTGTCCGCCGCTCGCTGTGCGACCTGCCACTCTGCACTCGTCATGGAGCCTCCAGGCATCATCACGCCGAGAACGTTCTCCGGGCCGAGCGCGGCAGCCGCAACGGCTCCCATCATGACTGTGCTCACACCCCACCACCACGGAAGCACGACCTGCGTCGCACCGTTTCGCTGAACGAAATCACGCGTACCGGTGACGAGCGCGCGCCACAACTGTTCTTCGGTGGGCAACTCGGGCACCGGCTCGGGTGCAGGTAACGGTTCGCGTAACGCAGCTCGTCGCGGATGCACGATGGTTGCGTTGGTCTGGTGTCGTACACCGGCGGAGAGCGGAACATCCAAGCAAAATCGGTCGGTCTCGAAGCGACGAGCGACATGCAATACGTGTCCATTCGCATCTACGGCAAACGAACCGCCATCAAAGACGAGCTCATCTTGGCCGCCAACTGAATTGACATATACAGCGGGTAGTCCCGTCCGTCTCGCCACGCGAGCGGTATTAGCAACGCGACTGTCGCTCTTGTGTGGATAGAAGGGCGATGCGTTCGGTATGAGAAGTAGTTGAGCTCCCGCTACGGCCTGCGCGTCGGGTGGGCTGACGCCACCGCCGTCCGCCCACAGATCCTCACAAATTGAGATTCCGACAGTCGACTCGCCAAGTTGCCAAACAGCCGAAGGATTGTTCCCTGTGGCGAAGCACCGCGCTTCTGCGAATACCTCATACATAGGCACAAGCGTCTTGTGGTAATACCCGCGTACTTCGCCGTTGTTGATAACCGCAGCGGCGATCGAAACACTGCGTTTGCGTGTGTCCCAAGTACTAGTCGGCGGCACTTCGCCGAATGTGCCGACCACCGTGGTAACGCGTTTTGACTGCAACGCGATGTCCGCAAGGGCTTTGTTCGTAGCCGCGACGAATCCGCGTCGTTCGACGAGATCTTGGGGCGAGTATCCCGGCAAGCACATTTCAGGCAGTACGAGCACATCCGCGTCTTGCTCTTCGGCCCATTGCATCGCATCGAGAATGTCGCGCGCGTTCGAGTCGAGATCACCGACTCGATTCTTCATCTGAGATACGGCAACGCGGAGCGAGCTCATACTTTCATTCTGACGTCTGAATCGATTGAAAACCAACCAGACGGGCCTCTGCGAAGCGTTACCAGCCTGGGCCGCTCTTTTGTGAATACCTACAGCCGCCTGGCGCCGCTCGAGCTTCAACTAATGCGTGTGAGGGGAGCGTCGATCCCAAGTTTTGCCGAGGACCGGTATGCTCGGAGCGGGCACGCG
>JBBSGY010000270.1:0-4521 GCA_038253645.1 Acidimicrobiales bacterium | reverse complement strand
CAACCCGAGCCTCAAAGCGGAGGTTTCTTGATGAGGCAATGAATCACCCTTGCCGGAGGTTTTGACATGAGGCAATACGGGAGTCGTCGGACAGAGCGCCCGCCAGCGCTCCGATCACTTGGGTGCCGTTGTGGGTCGCTATTGCTTGGCGCAGGTTTGACCTGAGATCGTCGCTATTGCTCACAATCTTGCATTCGAGCATTCCAGGTGTCGGCACCCGCCGGAGTTGGAGACTCAGGCAAGTAACTGACGTCTGGCTCACTACTCAGCCCATAACTCTCATCGAGGTTGAAGGGGGTGTGACGTTGGTCATCATCACGCACAACGTTTTCTGTGGTAAGCGATTGCCTGGAATTGACTGGGCTGACCCAGACGTGATGATGGTAACACCGCTTGCAGACCCTCGGGGGACAGTTCTTGTACTTCCAGGGGGGCCGTTTCTTGCAAATGCGACATACACCTTGCTTGCGCTTTCCCATCGCGTCAACTCCTCTCGCTCTTTCGCAGAATGAACAGGCCCCGAGGCTAGATCAAGAATTCGCGACCCGACTGGGTTAGCCGTTCGCTTGGTTGTTCAGGTAAGCCCCATCGTGTCGTAGCGCTGGGCCCGCTCGCCGTCGAAAGTGGATAGAGGAAACGATGAGTGCCTCCCGACGGTGACGCGCCCGCTGCCTGGGAACGTGAAGGCGTCCGGAGGGGATAGCTCCTGCCTCCCGCAGAGCGACGAAGTCGGGGGCATTGGTGTCACACAACGCGATCATCGCACTGCCCAGAAGGTGTTGACCGTGGTCCAGATTGCACACGGCGGATGACATCGTGATTGCACATGGGTTGATACGAAACCGCCGCCGGAGTATCTATTTGCTGCGCTGATCGTCGTGCTGGTTGCATTTGCTCCCTGTGCGCCAATTAGGCCGTGATCTACTGAAACGATGTCGAGAGAAACTGCTCGTCTCCGCGAAAATGGCTCCATTGTTGGGGAACTGTGAGCTTCCTACCACAGTTTCCGAGCCAACAGGAGGCACTTCTGGCGGCGGCTTACCATCGCGCTCAACCGGCGCTGTGTCGGTGACCTTTGACGATAGATAGTCGTGGCACACGCGGTGTGAAACGTCACTGTGCATATTGTTGGCGTGGGCCGTGCTCGACCGATCGTGAGCAAATGACGCGATGTTCACAAGATCTTGAGCCGCCCGAATCAATCGTTTTGAATCGCCTACCATTGATTTTGGTCAATTTTATGATCGTACGAAGGCGTTTCCGCAGGTCAGGCGAGTTCGAATACCGACCGGTTAGGTCCACCCTCCCATACGGGCGGCGAGCCGCTGCCCGTTGCACCCTTCAGCCTCCTGACGAGTCGGTCCACTCGCTAAGCCTGTGTATGCCCGACGAGACCCAGTCGTCTCGGAGGAACCGCGAAACTCCCAAGCTGTTTTGATGCGTCCGCCAGAAGCAAAGCCACCACAGGTGTCGAGCCGGTCGTAAGAGAAGGGCGTTATCCACTTCTACGTCTGGCAGATCACGGACGGAACGGTATCCCGTTAGGAACTGCGTCCAGCGGGTCTCATCATGAGTGCCATCGAGTTCATTACTCCACCGGAACGTCGCGAGATCAAAGCAGCGTGGTGCAGTACAGCAGAAGTCGAAATCAAAGAACGTGACTCTTCCGTCGCGATCGATATTGGCATTTCCAGCATGAGCGTCACCGTGGCATGGGCCCATGTCCGGTATGCGGGAAAGAACGGTCCGAAACTGATGCTCGATTCTTCCGAGAACATCTTGTAACTGGGCGCGCTCCTCATTGTCGCCGACGAATCCTCCCAGATAGTCGCCGCCCATCTCAATTGCCTCTTCCAAAGCAAGATCGCGCAGTGGTCCCATGGGGAACCCATCTGCCGCGTCATGAAGCAGGCCCAATGCGCGCCCGAACGAGAGGGCGTTCTCGTTGCTCTGCACGTGACCGTCTGCCCACGTAAACATGGCCAAGTAGCGTGGACCCTCGGGCAGATCGCAAGTCACCAACAGTTCGCCTGATGTTGCCGGCATCGCCACCGCAACTTGAACTCCCGAGTTCTGGAGGTGAGCTACAAACGCCAATTCGGACAGGATGTCGTGTTGATCGCAACCCGCCCTGTAAAGGCGAGTGGCTCAAACCGTTCGCCTGCTCTCGTCTCGATCACGAAGTGATCGTTGACGCCGGCAAGCAACAAATGACATTGCTGGACCGATATCCCAAAATGCGACGAGACTGCATCAGCGATCGATTGTTCGTGCGGAATCGTCCGATAGGGCAGGATGGCGGTCATTGCCATATTGGATCACGCATCGGAAGCGACAGACTTCCATGAGGGCCAGGAATGGGTAGCGTGGACTCGCAATTAGAAACAAAGGGGATATGAGCGTCAAAAAACGCCAGGTTCACGTGACTTGAGGTTGTTTCACCCGACAGTAAGATCAAACCCACGTCAACAAGTGCAACAGCGCTGTTCTTATGCTGTAAGGCCAGGTCCACTTCATTTCCGCAGGTCAGACAAGTTCGATTACCACTTGTTTGCTCGGCAAGTCGGTGGGGGTGTCACCATTATGCCGATGTCGTGATTATGCCGATGTCGATCCAGGACTCAGTAATCACGGGCTCACAGTGTTGGTGAACTCGGCATAATCCGGAGCTGTTGAACTGGCCTGATCTGGTCGTTGCCTTGGGAAGCATTCGCTTTCCAAGGGAGAACCGTCATGACCAGTCCATCCAACGTCCGGGTAACGGGCCCGCTGTTGCCGTTTTCGAGCGGCTTCATCGAGTTCCTTGCCAAGTCTGGCTACACGCCGTTGTCGGCGGCCAATCAGGTTCGAGTTCTTGCTCATTTGAGCCGGTGGATGGCATCCGAAGGTGTCGTCGTTGGTCAATTAACCCGACAACGATCGATCGACTTCTTGGCCGCCCGCCGTCAGGCGGGCTACACCGCTTGGCTGTCGGAACGAGGGCTTGCTCCGCTGTTGTCATTTTTGCGGAGCACAGGAGCCGTGCCCGAGGTGGCTTCGCCGGTGGCCGTCGGGCCCATCGAAGAATTGCTGGACGCCTATCGCATCTATTTGCTTTCAGAACGGGGTCTTGCCAACGCATCGATCGGTCGACGTGTGCCAACCGCTCGATTGTTTCTCACCACGTGGGCAGGAGCCGAGCGTTTGCCGGTCCAGGAGATGACAACGCTGCATGTCAGGGAGTTCGTGCTGCACGAGTGCACACGTCGAAACGTCGGCGTTGCGCAGTTGCTCGCGTCGGATCTGCGATGTCTGCTCCGCTACTTGTTCATTGTTGGTCAAGTGGCGACGAACTTTTCAGGCCTCTGATTATGCCGACAACCATTCACACGCGAGGGCCGCCAGGCAGCACCTTCACATCGAGCATCAGACGACATCGGCATAATCACGACATCGGCATAATGTGAGTTATGCCGATGTCGGCATAACTTGCAGAGGGTGCCAAAGTTTTCCACCGACACCCTCGCTGATTTCGGCAGAGTTCAAGTGAGTGTGAGCACGAGCTTTCCGAACACGTCGCCTGCTTCGAGAAGTCGATGCGCTTCTTGCACGGAGTCGATGGGTAACGTCCTATCAACCACAGGACGAACGGTCTTGTCCTCCAACATCGACCACACGTTCTTGCGAACCTCACTGACGATCTGCGCTTTATCGTCTTGTGTGCGCGATCTGAGGGCAGTGCATGAAACCGTTGCGCGCGATTTCATGAGCTTTAGGAAGTCGATCTCAGTGCTAACACCGCCTTGCAGCCCGATGATGATCAGGTTTCCGTCGTCCGCCAAGGCTTCGAGGTTTCTGTCAAAATAGCTCGCTCCCATGTTGTCGAAGATGACGTCGGCCCCGGCGCCATCCGTCGCTTTCATAACGACGTCTACGAAGTCTTCGACTCGGTAATCGATTGCCGTCTCAGCACCCAACTCTCGACACTTGTCGGCCCGTTCTTGTGACCCGGCAGTGACGATCGTACGAACGTCTCGTGCTGCTGCAATCTGAATAGCCGTGGAGCCAATGCCACCGGAGCCGCCGTGACACAACAGTGTCTGTTGAGCGACGAGTCTGCCGAGCATGAAGAGGTTCGACCACACAGTGCACGCTGCCTCCGGCAATGCCGCCGCTTCTGTCAACGAAACACTGCTTGGTACCGGGAGAAGATGTGAAGCAGGCACCGCAACGCGTTCCGCATACCCTCCGCCTGACAGCAATGCGCACACCTCGTCGCCGACGTACCAGTTGGATACACCTTCACCAACGGCGGCTACACGTCCGCTGCATTCGAGGCCGAGAACTTCGGACGCTCCCGCCGGGGGCGGATAGTGGCCCTGCCGTTGTAGCAAGTCAGCGCGATTCCAGGACTCCTGACACAGTGACGTAAACGTCCTGGTGGTTGAGGTGTGGCCGCTATGCCGAATGCAAATAGCGATGTATGTGGAATCGGCGTAAGTCGAGAAGAATGCCCAGCTCGGTCGATTGAAGTGCCGCTCT
>JBBSGY010000269.1:0-4532 GCA_038253645.1 Acidimicrobiales bacterium | reverse complement strand
GATCACACTGTCAACAGCGTCAAATCAGGGTCGGCTGAAATATCAGGGACAGACATCGGCATGGAACAACTGTTGGGACCCGAATGCAACGGTCGCGATGGGACCCGGCGTGTACTACCCGGACCTTGCGAACAACAATACTTGCATTTCATCCGACAGCGCTGCGTCGCCAACGCAACTTCGCGTGTTGATTCCGAGTGCACAGGTGAAGACATCGTTCGCGGGGCTCTTCGGAATACGTTCGCTTTCGGTCACGCGCGCAGCGAGCGCGTCAATCGGCTCGGCCGCTCCTTCTGCCACGACAACAACCACGACGACGACAGCCGCACCAGGACCTACAACCACAACGACGGCGCCGGTGCCTGTACGGGTGATGCCGCCGTGTGTGTTGTGCATTCTTGATCCAACCGGACGATCGTTCGACTTCAAGTCGTCGAGTGGTTCGCTGGTCGTCAACAACGCCGGCAGTGGGACGCTTTCAAGTGGCATCTATGTGAATTCGAGTGATCCCGTCGCGTTCGCCGGCGACACGTCGAATGGCAACATCACAGCGCCGGCAATCAGCGTTGTCGGCGGGGCGAGTTGGAACACCTCGACTGGTGTGATCAGTCCGTCACCGACGACGGGTGTGGCCCCGATCTCAGACCCTTTATCGGCTGTCCCTGTTCCGCTTGGAATCACGTCGCCCGCAGCCGGGAGTAACTCGTGTACCGCCGAAGGGGCATTTACCTATGGTGTCGGCGGTGCAACGGCGGCCGTCATCACGTCAAGTTCCGCATGTACGATTTCGCCCGGTCTCTACAGCAGTATCGACTTCAACTCATCCAGTAGCTCGTTGACATTCAAACCAGGAACCTACGTGATCAAGAATACCTTGAAGCTCAATTCGTCGAGCGGGAACTTCACCGGCAATGGTGTCACGCTCTATTTCGCATGCTCGAGCTACCCGGCGCCGTGCACCGGCGCGGGTGCCGGGCTCGACATTTCGACTTCATCTGGAGACTTGGCGATCAGCCCACCGACTTCGGGCACGTACCAAGGCCTGTCGATTTTCTATGACCGTAAGAATACCTCTCCCATTCTTCTGAACAGCTCCAGCGGTGCGGCGATGAGCGGCACCATTTATGCGCGGTCCAGCCAACTTTCTCTGAATACGTCAAGTGGCGCCGGAACGTTCTCGTCAATGGTTGTGGTGGGTTCCGCAAAGCTGGATGGCTCCAGCGCCGATATGAAGTTTGGTTACAAACAGGCGAGCAACTATCCGATCTATGGACCGCCGCCACCACCGCCCACAACAACCACGACGACGACGACGACCACAACGTCGACTACGACTACCACCGCCGTCGCCCGCAGGCTGGGTCTGTTCAGGTAGTTCTTGTGTCGCGCTTCGTGAGTGCCGAGCACGGTTCGCCTGGCGAGCCGTGGAGTCTGGCAGGCGTTCGCCGCCCACTGAGCTGAATTCCAGCTCAAGGCCGGCCCTGCCGCTGTCGATGACCTTTTGATGGGCGGACTGGCTCTTTGGATTCGTCGAACCTTGAGACGGCGTGGTGAGAAAGGTTCAATCATCGCGCTCACAAGCCTCTCGATGGTGATAATGGTCGGCGTCTCGGCAATCGTTGTCGACCTGAGTAATGCGCGTCAAATCAGTCGTCAAGCGCAGGCTGCAGCCGACTCTGCGTCGCTCGCCGGGGCACAAGAGCTGATGATCTCGCGCAACTGGACGACGACCGTCGACCGCGTGAAGACCTACTCCAAGTTCAATACGGGATTACAGACATCGTCATGGAGCAACTGTTGGGACGCGAATGCAACGGCCGCTTTGGGACCCGGCGTGTATTACCCGGATCTTGCGAACAACAATACGTGCATTTCGTCCGACAGCGCGGCGTCGCCAACGCAACTCCGCGTGTTGATTCCCGCTGCACAGGTGAAGACATCGTTCGCGGGACTCTTCGGAATACGTTCGCTTTTGGTTACGCGCGCAGCGAGCGCGTCAATCGGCTCGGCCACTCCTTCCGCCACGACAACGACGACTTCCGCACCAGGACCGACAACCACAACCACAACCACAACACCGACGCCGGTTCAGGTAATGCCGCCGTGCGTGTTGTGCATTCTGGATTCAACGGGTCCATCATTCAGGTTTGATGCGACAAGCGGGTCGCTGACGGTCAACAATGCCGGCAGTGGTTCGCTTTCAAGCGGCATCTATGTGAATTCAACTAATCCAATGGCGTTCGTCGGTGACGTCACGAGTGGCAACGTGACTGCACCGGCGATCAGTGTTGTCGGCGGATCGAGTTGGAGCAGTACGAGCGGTGTGATCAGCCCGTCACCGACGACCGGTGTGGCCCCGATCTCAGACCCTTTGTCGGCTGTTCCTGCGCCACTCGGAATCACGTCGCCGGCAGCCGGAAGTAACTCATGTACCGATGGGACATTTACCTATGGTGCCAGCGGGGCAACGGCGGCCGTCGACACGACAGGCTATTCGTGTTCGATCTCTCCCGGTCTGTACAGCAGCATCGACTTTAATGCAACCGGCGGATCTTTGACGTTCAAACCCGGCATCTATGTGATCAAGAACCGCTTGAAGCTCGACTCAACGAGCGGAAGTTTCATCGGAAATGGCGTAATGCTCTATTTTGCGTGTTCGAGCTACCCGGCGCCGTGCTCTGGATCGGGCGCCGGGATCGATCTCTCCGGCACTTCCGGAAATCTCGCGATCAGCCCGCCGACGTCGGGAACGTATCAAGGCATGTCGATTTTCTACGACCGAAACAATTCCGCGCCTATTTTGCTGAACGGCACGAGTGGCGGCACGTCGAGCGGCACTATCTACGCGCGTTCGAGCCTGCTTTCTCTGAACACGACAAACGGCGTGGCAACGTTTTCGTCAATGGTAGTAGTCGGGTCTGCGAAGCTGGACGGCACGAGCAACACTCTGCGGTTCGGCTATAGACAGGCAAGCAACTACCCGATATACGCATTGCCGCCACCCCCCACCACGACAACCACAACTACTACGAGCACAACGACGACCACGACGACTACCGCTGTCGCGCGGAGGCTGGGTCTGTTCAGGTAAGCCTTGACCGACTCGGGTTAGCCTGGCGGACTATGTCCGCGGGTTAGCCTGGCGGACTATGTCCGACTTGTTGATCGCCGTAAAGCTGCCAGATGGCTCCACGAAAGAACTTGCTGAAGGCTCGACTACGGCCACGCTCGCCGCGTCGATCGGATCCAAGCTCGCAAAGGCGGCAGTCGTCGCCGAGGTCGACGGCATGTTGTGGGATTTGGAACGCCCGCTTCATGACGGAGCGATGGTCCGCATCATCACTGGCGCCGACGTCGAGGGCCGTTACGTGTTGCGTCACTCGACTGCGCACGTTCTCGCGCAGGCGCTCATCGATCTCTGGCCGGGCACGCACATCGCGATTGGCCCGCCCATCGAAAACGGCTTTTATTACGACGCACTTTTCCCGGGTGGCGTAACGATCAGCGAAAAGGAACTCGGCCAGATCGACGCACGGATGCGCGTGATCATTGCCTCAGATCAGAAATTCGAACGCGTTGTCGTAGACACCAACGAAGCGCTGCGAATCTTCAAAGACAATCCTTTCAAAGTCGAGATCATCGAGAACGCAGAGACAGCACAAGGTGTCGAACAAGGTCATGTTTCGCTTTACAACAACCCACCCGGTGCTTTCTCTGACCTCTGTCGCGGACCTCACGTAACGAGCACCAAGCGGCTTGGTTACTTCAAGTTGCAGAAGGTTGCCGGCGCTTACTGGCGTGGTGACGAGCACAAGCCGATGCTGCAACGAATCTACGGAACGGCGTGGGAGTCAAAGGCAAAGCTGGAAGAGCACTTGCACATGCTCGAAGAAGCAGAGCGCCGCGACCACCGCAAGTTGGGTCAGGAACTCGACCTTTATTCGTTTCCCGAGGAACTCGGCAGCGGTTTGCCGGTGTTTCACCCCAAAGGCGGCTTGCTCCGTAAGGTGATGGAGGACTACTCGCGCGAACGTCACGAAGCCGAGGGCTACTCCTTTGTAAACACGCCACACATCACCAAGGGCCGGCTCTTCGAGACGTCGGGGCACCTCGATTGGTACGCCGACGGCATGTATCCGCCGATGGAGCTCGAAGGCACCAACTACTACGTAAAACCGATGAACTGCCCGATGCACATCCTGATTTACCGGTCCCGTCAACGTTCGTACAAAGAGCTTCCGTTGCGTCTGTTCGAGTTCGGATCCGTGTATCGGTACGAAAAGTCGGGCGTAATTCACGGGCTCACGCGCGTACGCGGAATGACGCAAGACGATGCCCACATCTTCACTACGCGCGAAGCAATGCAAGACGAGTTGAAGAAGTTGCTGGCGTTCGTTCTCGGACTGCTTGCCGACTACGGACTGGACGACTTCTACCTGGAACTTTCGACGAAGCCCGAAGAGAAGTCTGTCGGCACCGACCAAGAGTGGGCCGACGCAACCGACGCGCTTCGTCGGGCAGCAGAAGACTCG
>JBBSGY010000268.1:0-4535 GCA_038253645.1 Acidimicrobiales bacterium | reverse complement strand
CCGGGTGAGATGACGCCATTTAGAGCGAAGAGCCTCGAGATGTTCACTGATAACGCGCTCGAAGTAGTGGTCACAAGGTTATTGACTGGGGTGACTCGCGGCGAACTGCACGCGGGCGTTTCCGAACGCCCCGTGAGTGGCGCCAAAGTGCCGGGCAGCTTCAATCTCACCTAACGACGGTTGGCTGCACCTATTTGCTGCCGGCTTTTCTACGTTGCCGTCAATCGTTCGAGTAGATCTAGGTTTGCAGACGGCGGCGTGTGACTCGCGATTTCATCACAAAGTTCTTCAATCCCCGGGAGCGGGTTGACGGACAGCGCTTCCAATGACGTCGTCACGCGCTCATCCAGATTCAGGCCAAGCTCGATGATCTGCCCAGCGTTGCCCGTTACCACGCTCTCGGCCTTGACATTCTCGGGACCGTGTTGTCGAGACCGCTAAACGGGACGGAGTGTTGCGCGACAGTTGACTCAACTTCGGGACGCGCCGCGATGAGCACTTCCCATCCGGCATCCATCGCTGCTTTCGCCACTGGAAGCATCGGCAGGATGTGACCAATTCCAGATGTGTTCGTTAATATTGCCCGTTTCATCGCCGCCCTTGCCAATGTCTCCATGCAGAAGTACTGCGACAAGCACACTATAATTTCCGACGATCACTTCGATTGCCATGCTTCCCAGGCCCTACAGATCGACGGTGCAACCAACGTCATTATTACGGGCAACACGGTAGAGCCCGGTGTTCAAAAGGGTTCAACTTCCTCAAATCGACGGGCACGGTTAGTGGCAACACAGTCATTAGTGGCAACACAGTCATTAGTGGCAACACAGTCAAGGGCGGTGTCAAGGCAGTGATGGCCGAGTGATGGCCGATGGCGGGATCACCGGCACTGACGTCGGCGGCGGCGGATCACAGGGTGGCCCTTTGCAAGGCGGCTGACCGTAGCGCGGTGTGCAACAAGGCGGCGGCCGTCCAGAGGGTCTCGTTGGACCAGTGGAGCGTTTTTGTTCGGTCCTTTCGCGGTAGCGCGTTCCGTGTCAAAGCTCCGACTTACGCCATGCGGAAGCAGTGGTGCCTGTTGCTCGACGAAACGCGTTGGCAAAATGCTGCCCTGAGGCGTAGCCCAATTCATGAGCGATGGACGTGATTGACAGTTCCCGGTGGCGTAAGAGCTCAAGGCTCCGGTCGATTCTCAACCGTTCTTGGTAATTTCGTGGAGTCGTACCTACTTGTTTGGAGAAGAGTGCGAACAGATGCTGCGGAGATATTCCGACTTCTTTCGCGAGGCTACGTAGTGTCCACTGCCGCTCGTACGATGTGTCCAAGGTTTCGACCGCACGGTGCACAACCGGGTGCCACACCAACGACTGTATGGCAGTTGAGCCTTTGGATAACAGACGCGTGACGGCAATGACCAAAGCATCAACCGCAACGACGAGTCCTTCTTGTGCGAACGGTGAATCAGTTGATATCTCTGAGATGAGCTGCCGAAACTCGCGCTCGCAGCGTCCGGACCCTTGATTGTGAACCATAACGAAACTCGACCACGCGGATCGCAGGCCGACGTGGCGTTCAAACACCGCGTCGAGGTCGATTGCCGCATAGTAAAAATGGTGGCTCGTTCTCGGCGGCCCTGACATTCCGTGTCGAGCATGGGCCGGCACCACCAAGAGGTCGCCGGGTTTCAGTGAAACGAGATCACTCGTAACTTGCCATCGGGTGGAACCGCTTACTTGAAGGTAGAACTCAGCGACATCGTGCTGATGAGGTGAGATCAAAAACCGACTTGACGCCCATTGTTCGCCACCATGCACAAGACCGCTGGACGCCCTGTTGCTGAATTCGGCATGAAAGCCGGCGTTCAGACCAATCGGTTTGGAGAGTGTATGAATCCGTACATCATGCACAAATCGGCGTACATCGTGCAAGCAGCGACGCCAATACGAAAGCCACGCTTTCGAGATGACGAAAAACAGCTTGCCGGGTGCCCATTCAATCCCTGTCTCGGTCGACATCGAGAGTTACCGCAGTAATGGCTACTACTTCTCCGATGTCGTAATTCCAGACCACGTACTCGATGCAGCAGAGGAGGGGATGAAGAGGTTTTACGCGGGCGAACGCGATCGGCAGGTCTCTGACCGCGAAGATGACGTTTGGTTCGGATGGACTCCGTCCGACGGCGATCGACTCCGCAAGAACGATTACGCCTCGCTCCAGATCAATGAGTTGGCCGCCCTCGTCATGTTTCCCGCGATCGGGGCTATTGCGGCTCGCCTTTGTGGCACCACGTCGGTTCGTCTCTGGCACGATCAGCTGCTCTACAAGCCAAGCGCTAACGGTGACATGTCGAATGTGGGCTGGCATACCGATCGGCAGTATTGGCAGACATGTAAATCGGAGGAGATGTTGACGGCGTGGATACCGTTTCATGACGTGGATGAAGAGTGCGGATCTGTGACCTTCCTGAAAGGAAGCAATCACTGGAACCAGAGAGCGCTTGATTTCTTCGACAATGACTTGCAGGTTTTGCAACGACGTTTCGACAATAACGAACGACCGCTTGAATTTGTTTCGGCTGCACTTCCTCGCGGCGCTGTGAGCTTTCACCACGCTCGAACGGTCCACGGAAGTGGACCCAATACCAGTGGTCGACCGCGCAGATCACTTGCTGTGCACATTCAGCCCGCAACAAACCGGTACCGCAATGCCTTTGACGACTCGGGAGAAGTCGCGCGGCATAAGAACGACGATCTGTGCTCATGGTTAGGCGTCGTCCCGAACTATAGCGACCCGGGAATGTTCCCAGTCCTGAATACAGAGTTCGATTCAGTCACGACGGCAGTCGTCTGATGGCAGATCGCGGGCCCTTCCCGTGGTCGGCGTCGACTGCATGCGATCGAAAAACCTCTCCTAGTTGCCGATCGTTCCCCGGGACCGTGTTGTCAAGACGGTCGAAGAGTGTGAATCAACCATTCCGGCAAATGAATTCACCGAATGATCAATCGAATCTGAGCGGCGTCCAACTGCAGGTTGGGTGACTTCGCGTGAATGTCGTGCGAACATTGTTGATTAGAGCGCAACCGCCATAGTGGTACGAGCGTGACGATTTAGGGCAGGTCTTTGTGGTGCCGAATGTAGCGAAGAAGATCGAGAGTCTTGTCAGGCGGGTGGACGACTTTCAACAGCGCCACGCGGCAACCGCCTTCGTGTTCGGAGTAACACGAAAATTCGGTGACGACCGAGGCGGCGCTTTGGCTGCTCTCATCACCTATTACTCGTTTATTGCGCTGTTCCCGTCCCTCCTTGTTTTGTACACCATCCTCGGATTTGTACTACCGCACTATCCCGCCGCTGAGCAAAATTTGACCGAATCGGTTCTGCGACAGTTTCCCGTGATCGGTCCGCAATTGCAGGGGAGCATTACGCAAAACGTTCATCCGCTTCATGGCAGTGTCATGGCTCTGGTTGTCGGGCTCTTTGGAGCGTGCTGGGGCACGCTGGGAGCAACGCAGGTCGCTCAGTACGCCATGAATGACATATGGGACGTGCCGAATAAAGACCGGCCCGGTTTCTTTCCGCGGCTCGGTCGTTCTGTCGTCCTGTCGTTGGTTTTGCTGATCGGAATCATCGGTGGCTCCATCGTCGCCGGGCTCGGGACAGCGCTGGGACTCGGAGCGGTTGCAAGACTCGCGACAATCGGCCTCAGTTTCGTGTTGACCCTTACCGCAATGGTGGCTGCGTTTCGCTTGTTGACCGCCGGCGACGTATCGACCCGACAATTGTTTCCGGGTGCGCTCGGAGCGGCTGTCGGTTTGCAGTTGCTACAGACGATAGGTGTTGCTTTGCTTCGTCATCAGCTGCGTCATGCAAGCAACGTGTACGGAACGTTCGGATTAATTCTGGGCCTGCTGGCGTGGCTCTACTTGTTCTCAGAACTGCTCGTCTATTCCGCAGAAGTAGACGCGGTATTCGTAAAGCGTTTGTGGCCCAGAAGCATCCTTCAACCTCCGCTGACGCGCGCAGACAAGCGGGCGCTGGTCGACATTGCGCGCCGCGAGGTGCGCCGCGAGGATCAAGACGTTGAAGTGCACTTTGCTGCCTCAACCGACGAAAGCAACCCGTCTGTGTAGTTGGGACGACGTCACGATGCGCAGCGAGGGTTGACGCCAAGATGCAATGATGACCTATATGTCATCCACGAAGTCGCCTGCAATTGAAGACTCGATCTCGCGACGTGATGCCCTCATCGTTGTGCTGTCAGGCTTCATGGGAGGGACGAGTTTTCCAGTCGCAAAGGAGGCCCTGCAAGGCGTTTCGTCGATGCAGCTCGTGTGGACCCGTTACTTCCTTGGCGCGGCGTTCTTATTGGTCGTTCTCCGTATTCGCAAAATGACGTTGCCTAGGGACAGGCGTGTTTGGATTCATTCGGCGGCGATCGCGATGTTGGGCATCGTAATTCCATATTTCACGTATACGTGGGCATTGACGCACATGTCCAGCTCGCTGGGTTCAGTGTTCAACGGTTGCACGCCACT
>JBBSGY010000267.1:0-4538 GCA_038253645.1 Acidimicrobiales bacterium | reverse complement strand
GGGGTCGTGTCTTCTGGGGTCGTGTCTTCTGGGGTCGTGTCTTCTGGGGTCGTGTCTTCTGGGGTCGTGTCTTCTGGGGTCGTGTCTTCTGGGGTCGTGTCGTCGCCCCCGCTGTGGTGGGTTCCGTCCTCTATCTTGGGGGCTGTGGGTGCCGACGAGGTCACCGGACGGTTCTGGGCGTTGCCCCGGCCACTGTTGTCACGCCTGAACTGGCACGGCGTTCTTCGTGAGCGTTGCTGCTCGAGGTCGAGGTGCTGCTATGCGGCTTTTCGGTAGTGGTAGTCGCTCCGTGTTCGACCTCGGTCGCTGTTGAGCGGTGCTCTGTTTCTGCTGGTGATTCCGACTTCTGGACTTCAGTCGTCGTCGAGGTCGAAGTAGTTGTGGCTTCGGGTTTGTTGTCACGAATGTTCAGCATCGGCGTCGAATTGCCGGACGCAACACCGACTCCGGCGAGTGCCAGCGCCGCGGTGATAGATAGGGCGGGAACGGCGATCAGACTCTTGAACTTCACTTCTTATCCTCCATGGGTAGGTATGACTTACCTATCGGCGGCACCTAGGTCGATAGAAAAGTGGACCTTGGTCCTAAGACCGCAAACACGCACGATTTTTCGGGCGTTAGGAGCGGAGTTGTCGAGTCCTATGTCGGAGGAAACAGTTCTGTCTGACGGTTTGGGGTGGGCAACCACGAGGCGACGCTGCGCGCGTCTCACTTTAGGTGGGCGATCAAAACCAACATTGACCGTTTCAATGGTGGACAGTCGGGCAGTGACATAACTGCCTCTTTTGCGAGGGACAGACGCTCATCAGGATCGAGGGCATCTGCAAAGGGCGCTATCCACGGCATGCCAAGTCGCCAGTCGACTAACTGCTCTGGTGTGACTTCGTCCATCGAGACCACGATGTTGCGGACCTCTGCGTCGAGCGACGCGGCTGCCGCTTCGTGCTGGAATCCTTCTGCGGTTGAGAGTATCGGAGCAACCTTCTCGCTGAATTCAGCGCGCCACGCAGGCGCTGTCCATCCGTGATTTCGGGCTGCGTCTTCGACTGCTTGTTTTATCGGGTGGAAGTCGTCTTTCGCATATGCTGACGCCAGAACAATGCCACCTGGCTTCGTTGCGCGGACGCATTCTTCCAATGCAACGCGTGGCTGGGGCAAGTGATTGAGCGAGAACGCGGCGACAACCGCATCGAAAGCATTATCGCGAAACGGAAGTGCACATGCGTCCCCGACAACGGCGCGCGAATGCGGGCCGGCGCGCAGCATTCCCAGCGCCATGTCAAGCGCGAATGTGTGTGCGCCGAGTTCCGCTGCTGCACGACTTGCTGCACCGGTTCCCGCACCGAGGTCGAGAAGTGTTGCTCCGGATAGTTCAATTGGCGAACAGCCGAGCAAAACTCGAGCAAGTTTGCTGTAAATGCGAGCTGGTCCGATCGCCCACGCCGCTCCCGAGTTCGAGTACGCGTTGGCGAACTCGGTGTTCACAGAAGATCGAGACCCTCAAGCGCAGTTTCGCACCACCACTTGAATTCAGCTTCGTTGCTCATTGCTTTCTCCCAACCAAACTGCACGAGTGTTCCGAGGAGTGAGAGTGAGAGTTGCAGCTGCCACCACGCGCCCGTGTCCACGCCGTGACGGTGCAAGGCGTTTTGGAACATGTTGATCGTGTCTTCTTTGCTAATCGGGAGGCGGTCGCTGTTTAGCGCGATATACCAGGCAAGGTCGTGACAAGCGGGGCCCGCGCCAATACCGGACCAGTCGATGAGAATCGTTTGTTGTGTAACTCTGTTCACTCCGAGATTGCCCATTTTCCAGTCACCGTGAAGCATTGTCGACGGTGTAGTGCGGAGACCTTCGACCAGTGGCGTTGTATCGTTTCGCAAATCGGCAATTCCGTCGCGAAGTGATCGCGGTGCGAGCTCTGCAAACCGAGCCCAACCGCCGGCAACGACGTACGGAATTTGTTCAGGCCAACCAAGGGATGCTTCTCGCGCGAGCATCTTGGGACCAAACTCGTTCCAACGCGCGCCGTATGGAGCGAAACCAAGGTCGTCCTGCCAATTCCAGAAATGCGCCGATAACGCGGCCATGTGATCAATGAATTGCGCGTGCTCGTCCGGGCTCACCTTCTCGCCGCCTTCGGGAATCAATTGATGGCGCACGTCGCGCATCAACAGAGCGGTGCCACGACCTTCTTTGCCGACACCGACCGCAGCTCCGACGATTGTGTGATCGATGAACGGCGGCAACGTGTCGAGGAATCCGCTCGCCCAAGCGAGTGCCGGCCAGCCGAAAGCGTCACCCAGCGCGCGCATAATCCAATCGTGGTCCGCATGGAGGTATTTCACGACGTAATCGGTGCCGTCGATAATTACACGTTCGAACTGTGCGCCCGACTTACTGTCAGTGTTGTTGAACGGGATGCGCTGGGTGGCACCGAGGAGCAACTCGGGCACCGATGACGCGGGCCGTCGCTGCGTCCGCGTTTTGGTCCTTTCCGAGTGCTCAACCGGCATCGGCTCAGTCTTGACCCCGCGACTACTTCCGTCCAGCTCGCTCACTACTCCGCCTTTGTTCTTTCGAAAACGCGATCAATTCGGCCTCACACAGGGCCACTTCCACCGCATGCTTTGACTGCCGTTGGGAAGTCTGGTCGATCTGTGGCCATCTACGCCGAAACCGTCGCCCAAGGTGGACGTCGGGCTAGGGGAAATGAGCGACTTTGAGGGGTGTTATCCTGGTTGACGCGACGCGGGGTGGAGCAGTCTGGTAGCTCGTCGGGCTCATAACCCGAAGGTCGTAGGTTCAAATCCTACCCCCGCCACCAATTGAATACGCAGGTCAAGGCCGGTTCTTCGGAACCGGCCTTTTGCGTTGTTGAGGTCCGTGTCAAACGCTTGTCAAACATGCGGCACAGCGAAGCCAGTTCGATACAGTGATCACGAGATCCCCCCGATCGCAATAGTCGGTCGGGCCGAGGCCCACCTTCGGGTGGGCCTTTTTGCTTCCGGGGCGGGCGCGCTGCAGTTGCGGTGTGAGTGCGTTCACCGTTGCCAGCTAACGCCCCCCGCTCCGCTAGCGCTCCGCTGCGGGTTGTTACCGGAAGAAATTGGAACGTCGGAGCAATGAGTAAATCCGAAACGCGCAGCCTAATTTGAAAGATCGTTAACCAACCGCCCAAAGTTCGTAAGGCGGTCCTGTTTGATTAGCTCATCTAAGGTTGCCCGCTGTTCCTTCGTGCCTTCTGCTTCTACGGCGGCGATTAGTTCGTCATAAAGCACGTGGTAGACGATGTCGACTTCACCCGTACCGCGGGCAAGTGAAGCGATGCGTGTTGGAAGAGGCTCGGCGGTTACGGCAACGAGATGAGGAAGTCTGCCCCTGCGGTGCCGGGTGAGGATCAAAAATTCATGGCGTACGTTTTGTGCTCGGTCTGACCGTAAAGTCCATTTGCACGAAATCGCCGCGTGAAGTGTTGGTTTCTCGCCTCGCAATTGTTCGTCTATCCCAACCGTTACGTCAGGGTCGACGTCGTAGTCACGCCCAATCTGAGTGGCAAGAGTACCTGTCGAATCGTCTTCAATTATTCGTTGGAGCACCGCCAAGTGTTGATACTGACGAAAGTCGGACACAGAGCGGTTTCGTTCGATTCGCCAGTTCGGTGTCGACTTCAGCAGAGGGAGTTGAGTTCCAACGACAGCTTGCACTCCCGTCTCAAGCTGTGAGCCTGGTTCGGGATCGCTGTCACCGACATGTCGTTCGATGCACAGCGAGCGAAAAATGTGTTCCGCGATTTTTTGGCTTGATTTGTCGCATATGTTCGGATGTTGATGCCCATTTTTGGGGTTGGTGCGCCATGCCAGTAGCGGGATCATAAAATCGGGAGCTGGCACGACCGCACAATAGAGCCCCGTTATGTCACTCACATTTGAAAATTGGATCCGAACGTTGAAGCCGTTACCGGAAGTTTCGCTGCCCTCTCGCAGAAAGAGTGCCGAGATGCGGCGGCAGCGGGAGCGAAACACGAAGCCCGAGATTGCTTTACGGAGCACATTGCACCGTATGGGTTTTCGCTATCGGTTGCAGTTTCGGCCCCTACCGGACCTTCGCAGGACCGTTGACCTTGCATTTATTCGCGAACGAGTTGCCGTCGAGGTCCACGGGTGCTTTTGGCACATGTGTGAGGTGCATGCCACGTTTCCGAAGGCAAACGCAGAGTGGTGGTTGTCCTAAAGAAGAATCAAGCTCGAGATCTGGACAAGAAATCGCGGTTGGCACGCCGAGGCTGGGTGTTGGTCGAGGTTTGGGAACATGAAGATCCGAGCGAGGCTGCACTGCGTATCGGCGCTCTTGTCCTCCAGCGGCGAGAAAGCTTTCGTGTCACACTCGCCGCTTACGATGTGGGCAGAGCGGGTGAATCGAACACTCGAACTTGCGCGATCACTTGTCCGCGTTTATGAATACCAGCACTTCCACGATGTAACGACCGAAATTCAGGCAGCTGGTGGAGATCCCGAACAGCTCGTGCAACTCCTTGC
>JBBSGY010000266.1:0-4546 GCA_038253645.1 Acidimicrobiales bacterium | reverse complement strand
TGACGAATCTTTCCCCATCCACTTGACATCTATAGGAGCATCTTTTGAGCTTTGGCAACGTAGCGAGGGACGTCATCTGTCCGTCGAAATGTCCAAGTTATTTCGACGTGGACCCTAAGGACCGAGCTGTGCGCGCAGACCCGGAAACGGCCGGTCTGCGCACACAGTCTTGGGATTCGCGCTGGCTAGCTCGTGCGAGCTAGCCCCGTTTCCCATTGAGCAAATTGTCAGAAAGTCGAAACGCCGACCACCGGCTGGTTCAAGTTGATGCTTCCGGTGGAACCGCAGAAGTGAGCATCGCCATAAGCGAAAAGGCCACCGTCGGACCCGACGAGCACGTAACCGTTGCCACTGAACGTGTTTGCAATGCCTACAACGGGCTTGTTGAGATGCAAGCTTCCTGCTGAGCCGTGAAACCCGGCATCGCCGTAAGCAAACACGCCGCCGTCAGACGCCACGAACCAGTAGCCAAGGCCGGAGGACGTTGCCGCAATTCCGACGACAGGCTTGTTGAGCGTTTGCGCACCTGTTGAACCGTAGAAACGAGCGTCGCCGTAAGCGAACACACCGCCGTCAGAGCCGACGATCCAATAACCCTGCCCTGTGTTCGAAGAAGCAATGCCGGCGATCGGCTTGTTCAGGTGGAGATTGCCTGCGGATCCGTAGAACCCCGCGTCGCCATAAGCGAACACGCCACCGTCAGAAGCCACGAGCCAATAACCCTCGCCAGTCGGAGTTGCCGTCATGCCGACGATCGGCTTGTTCAGCTTGATACCTCCGGCCGATCCGTAGAACGGTGCGTCACCAAAGGAAAACACACCACCATCGGATGCGACTTGCCAATAACCGTCTCCCGTAGGCGTCGAGGCCGAGCCGACAATTGGTGATACCGGCTTGAAAGGTGTTGCGCTGCCGTGGAAGCCGGAGTTGCCATAAGCGAATACGCCACCATCTGCGGCGCTCAGCCAATAACCTTGACCGTCGGAGCACGACGTCGCGCCGGCGGCGCCGGCAGGATTTGCGGCGGACAGTACTGTCGCCGAACCGACGAGTGCGGCAACGGCAGCGAACCGACCCGCTCGCCTAAAGGTTTTACGAAACGGAATCATGCAATCTCCTTGTGTTTGAGACCGCTGCCATCAACTTCAGGAAGCGAGCTGTAGGTGTGTTGAACAATTGGCAATCGAGAACAAGTTTCGGACGTCGTCACGCGGGAATCCCCAGCTTCGATGCAAGCGCCTCGACCTGCGATGCGTAAGCCGCAGAGAATCGAGGATTGCCGCGGACAACTCGTGTGAGATTGTCGCGAGCTGCATCCGCTTTATTGTTGGCATCAGCAATCTGGGCAGCATGAAAGCGAATTTGCGGATCGTTGGTACCCAGCGCCAACGCCTTTGTCATCTCTTTCGAAGCGCCCTTCTTGTTGCCGGTGCGATACAAGTTCCAAGCCAATGCGTCATGAGAGAGCGTTGTAGCACGCATTTTCAGCGCGCGACGGGCGAGAGTGACCGTCGACTTGTCTGCACCGTGATCAGACCTGAACAGCGCTTCTTCGAAATCAGCCTTGACACCGTTCGCTTCCTGCAACTTGAAGATGATGTCAACGAGCGCGTACGAACGATCTGCCTCCGCTTGTCGACCAACTGCCGCGAGCGCGTCGCCTTGTGTCTGTGCGTATGCGGGCAGCGGTTGAATTTTCAGAACGCGATCCCAAAGCGGAATTGCATCGGCAGTTTTGTTTCGCGCTACGGCAACGTTGGCGTGACCGGCAAGTGCGGCTGCGAAACCGGGAAATGACTTCTCTGCCTGTGCGTATTGCTCATCTGCTGCGTCGACCTGATGGTTCTTCAAAAGCAGATCACCGAGCTGAACTTGAAGGTAGGCAACGTTTTCGCCACCGCCCGAGCCACCGGCAATAACTGCTTGGCTCATCGCAGAGATGGCGCCGGGAATGTCACCGCGTAACTCTCGCGCGTAAGACGCGCGCGAAAGGCTCGGGAGGTTCGGACGAAATGCAACCATGGTCTCGGTGTCCCGCAACGCTTCGTCGTACCGCCCCAATTCGTTCTCCGCATCGATGACGATCCCCAACGCAGTCTCATTGTCCTGCGCGCCTTTGAGCACCTTGTGGCCAATGTCGAGCGCATCCTGAAAGCGATGCTGTGACAACGCGAGCGAGCCACTCGCCGTCAAAACCGTGAGGTCATCCGGGTGCCGTTTCAGCAAGTCCTTCAACAAACCATCCGCCTTCGAGTAAAGCGTCGGATCGGCGTTCTCACGGGCTTTTTGCAGAAATGCAGTCGCAAGTGTTGCACGCGCGTCGTCGTCATTGCCGTTTGCTCGAAGACGAGTCTGCGCACCGGCGATTGTTTTGTCAGCTGCGGAAGCATTCGCCGTGTCAACACCGACGAATGGGACGTCGGTCATGATGGAAGAAGTGGCGTGGCTTCCACATCCTGAGGTTGCGAGCATCAACGAAATCAAACCGGCAACGGGTGCGTTTTTGTTAAATCGCATAATTGGTCCTGGTGATGGCGGTTCAACATAGAGGAATTGGGCACCGGCCGATGCATGGCACGACTTGGGGCGCGTACAAGCCCCGCGAGAATTCTCTGATTGCGCCTGGGTCAACGTAACTTCGGGTCAATAAGAGTCACAATGTGCCACTCGGGGATCGGGGTCAGGTGTTCATACGATGCGGACGGCTTTTTGGATGTCGACGTATCCAAATTTCGAAATATCACCATTGGTGACCCACTGACACACCTGAGTGTGGGAGATTCCCGGCCGTGCGTACGATGCGAGCCCGGTCGATTGTGCAATCCGGTCTTTTGGCCGCGGTTGTGGTGGTCGGTGTTCTGCTTTCCTTTCCCACTTCGGCTTCCGCGCATCCACTGGGCAACTTCACCGTCAACCGTTACGCACGAATTGAAACGACATCATCGGTCATACGCGTTATCTACGTACTCGACGAGGCGGAGATACCGACATTTCAAGATCAACCCGACTTCGATGCCAACCCGGACAAGTTCGTCGATTCACGGGTCGCGCAAATTCGCAATGGGCTGACGATGACCGTTGATGGCAAACCTGCTGCACTCGAAGTGAAACAGCGCGTGTATGCACAGCCGGCCGGCCAGAGCGGTCTGAAGACGTTGCGACTTGTTGCGTTATTCGAAACGCAGCTGCCGTCGCACGCCAATCCGCAGAAGTTGGAGTTTGCAGACGCCAACGAGCCAGATCGCATCGGATGGCGCGAAATCGTTACGAAGGCAACCGGCAATTCGACGATCGCGAGCTCATCAGTTCCGACGAAGGATATAAGTAACGAACTGCGCGCCTATCCGAAGAACTTGATTCAGGCTCCACTGAACGAGCGAAGCGCGTCGATGATTTTTGACCCCGGGGCGGTCACTCCGCCACCGCCGCCGTTGAACGACGGCCTGCAGTTGGCGACGACGGGGCGCGCCAATGACGGGTTCGGCAATCTCGTTGGTAAGACAACGCTCACCTTGGGTGGAGTTGTACTGGCGCTTGCACTCGCGTTTGTATTCGGAGCCGGCCACGCGTTGGGCCCGGGTCACGGGAAGTCGGTAATGGCTGCCTATCTCGTGGGTACACGTGGACGGCCGATCGACGCTGTTTGGCTTGGTCTAATCGTTGCTTTGATGCATACCGGAAGTGTTCTTATTCTTGGATTCGGCTTGCTGTTGCTCAATACGACAACAGATCTTTCGCGCCTGTATCCGGTGCTGACGGTCTTGTCCGGCGTTGTCGTTTTGTTGTTCGGTGCGGTGTTGGGGCAGTCGAGGCTCCGATCATTATTGGCTGTGCGACGCCAAAGTGCAGCGCATCAACACGTACATCAACACGAACATGATCACGAACATTCACATGGATTCGGAAGTCACTCGCACGCAATTCCTGCCGGAGTGGCGCCACTCTCGCGCAAAGGACTGTTTGTGCTTGCCGCATCAGGTGGTTTGCTGCCGTCGCCGTCGGCGATAATCGTGCTCGTCAGTTCGGCGTCGTTGGGTCGTCTGCCGTTTGGCTTGGTGTTGGTCGGAGTATTCTCGGTCGGCCTCGCTGCAACGTTGAGTGCAGTCGGAGTGTCGCTCGTCTACGGACGCAACTTCTTGTCAAGGCACTTCTTGTCGAAACACATTGATACAAGTGCGTTTGTCAACGTGTTGCCAGTGCTGAGCTCGGCAGCGCTGGTGATTCTCGGAAGCATCGTCATCGCGCACGGCATCGAAACGTATTAGCGGTATTCCTGTACGAAGACTTCCCAAGGTCCACCGTCGGCCTGCACTCGTAAGTTGTAGCTCGAGGCAGCGCTCGTAATTGACTGATACTCCGAACACGGTCCTGCGCAGCCGGCATCGGAAAAACCCGCGGCAGCATCTTTGTCCTTTGTGTCGATCAAGAACGCGTTGAAATCAGCTGCACTACTACGCCACACGAGTCGCGTGTCAATCCCGCGCAATGAGAATGTCGTTGACGATGCGTCGCAGGATCCGTCAAGTCTTTGCACGGTAACCCAAAG
>JBBSGY010000265.1:0-4558 GCA_038253645.1 Acidimicrobiales bacterium | reverse complement strand
TCCTAACGCGTCGCCGGCACGCCGTCATGCTGCCAGTCGCTTGGCGCAGAAGTGGGTCCCCGACCGGCTCGGAATTCCAATTCAACGGATGGTGGCCCGTAAGACCTAAACAACGCGAAGTCCACCACCGTTAGTGCTATTTCACACGCCTTGGGAAGACTTCTTCCTCGAACCGGGTTTGGTTCCCGTGACGCAATCGCCGGATGCCCGATGAACTTAATAACGCGGCTGCGCCTCTTCGAACTCAAAACACGACCGATTCATCCCGAATCCAGCAGGGCGCTCGACCGCCGCTGGCAGGAGTTGCCGTTGCGATTGCGCACGCCGTCACAAACTCTCGGCAAGTACGCGGTGGGCTGCGAAGGAACCCACGGGGTGTTTCCGCAATGCAACTTTGCGTGCACGCCGTGTTACCACTCAAAAGACGCCAATCGAGTGGCCATCGACGGCCGCCACACGATTGTCGAGGTCGAGAAACAGATGGCATTGCTGCGGACCCTGCGCGGTCCGGTTGGACACGCCCAACTAATCGGTGGCGAGGTCAGCCTGTTGGCGCCCGACGACCACGCCGAAACACTATTGACAATGCGCAGGTACGGTCGCGAACCAATGGGTTTCACGCACGGCGACTTTGACTACGACTACCTCCGCGCTGTCGTGCTCGGCGCATCGGGGCAAGTGCGGATACCGCGCATTTCGTTCGCGGCTCACTTCGACACGACAATGGTGGGCCGCGCCGGCATCAAGAAGCCCGAGAGTGAACCCGCTCTCGATCCCTACCGGCGTCGCTTCACCGACATGTTCAAGAAGCTCAAACGTGAATATGGCGTCAACAGCTTTCTCGCCCACAACATGACCGTCACCCCTCACAATGTCGATCAAATTGCGGACGTGATTCGCGAATGCAAACACTACGGGTTCGGGCTGTTCTCGTTTCAGCCGGCAGCGTTCATGGGCAACGAACAGCGCTGGAAAGAGAACTACCGTCAGATTACCGGCGACGCCGTATGGCAGCAGATCGAGCATGGGGCGGGTACGCGACTCCCATTCCGGGCATTTCAGCATGGCGACGAACGCTGCAATCGCACTACCTACGGCTTTTTCTGTGGCGACCGTTACTTTCCGGTTATTGATGATCTCGATCCCGTAGATTTGCGCCACCGGGACGCTTTCTTTCGTTATCTGAGCGGCGTGAGTTTCACCGGGTCCCGCCGCGCGCACCTTGCAATCAAGTTGATTCGCATCAGCTTGCGACGTCCCGGTGCACCAATCATCGCCGGGCATTGGCTGGCCCGCAGCATTCGCAAAGTTGGCATCCGTCAACTATTTGTCAATCGCATACGTCCGGTCACCTTTGTTATGCACTCGTTCATGGATGCCGCCGACGTCAAAGAGGCGTGGCTGGCAATTCAGAGTGGCGAAACCTGCACGAAACCGAGGGTTGTCGAGGCCCAAGAACGTCTGCTCGGCTGTTCGTATGCGATGGCTCATCCCGAAACCGGTGAAATTGTGCCCGCCTGCGTTCAACACAGCATTCTTGATCCAGAAGAAAACGTCGAGTTGCGCAAACTCCTGCCAGTTACCCACCTACCCAACCCCCGACGCATAACAAGGAATGTCGCAGGCGAACATGCTTGACCACGTGCTTGATAAAGATGCTTGATAATCGCGCACGCGCCATCGTCGCACCCACGCTCGATACTATTGCCGTTTCACTCGAAAATCGTGGCGTTTCGGCGACGGCGGTAACGACTGCCGGTTGGCTTTGTGGCATCACGGCCTGCATTGGCGCCGCGACGCACTTTTGGTTGATCGCGTTGGTACTGTGGATCGCGAACCGCATTCTCGATGGACTTGACGGCCCGATCGCGCGCCACCGTGGCGCAACGGACCTTGGCGGCTTCCTCGACATCGTGAGCGACTTCAGCATTTATGCCGGGTTCATTGTCGCGATCGCTATCGCAGAGCCATCAGCCCGACTCGCCTGTGTTGCGCTGTTGGCGACTTACTACGTCTCCGGTACCGCATTTCTTGCTTTTTCGTCGCTTGCCGAACGCCGAAACGTCGCACGTCAAGATGGGCGCTCGCTGCGTTTCGTTGGCGGCCTTGCAGAGGGCACCGAGACCATCGCGGCATACGTCACCTTTTGTCTGTTTCCGGCCCACGCTGCGCAGATTGCATGGACATTTGCCGCTGCCGTGGGAATCACTGCCATTCAACGAGTGCTCGGCGGCGTTCACGCTCTGGGTGGCACCGGCACTGAGTCATTTACATCGCTGCACACTCTCGACCACTCGGAGACAACAACGTGAGAAATCTCGGTCCATTCGCCAGGCGCACAGCCATACTCCAATTGATAGCCCTCGGAACACTGTCGGCCGTTCTGCTGAGCGCATGCGGGTCATCGACAACGAGCGCGCCGTCACTCGACACCAAGTCATTCGACACCAAATCGTGGTCGTCGGTGGAGTCTGGCGCAAAAGACCAGACCGTGAACTGGTACATGTACGGCGGGGACGAGGAATTGAACAAGTTCGTCAACGGATATGTCACCGACGAACTCAAGCGTGACGGCGTAACGTTGAATCAAGTCAAGATCAACGACACCTCAGAAGCAATCAACAAAGTCATCGGCGAAAAGCAGGCCGGGAAAAACAGTGATGGCTCCGTCGACGCAATCTGGACCAATGGTGCGAACTTCGCCACCGGCGTTCAAAGCCGGCTTTGGTACTGCGGATGGGACAGAAATCTCCCGAACGCGAGATTCGTGAACTTCGACAGCCCGTCAATCACCAACGACTTCGGCGTTCCTGTTGCCGGCTGCGAAAGTGCATGGCAGCAGGCAAACTCGGCCCTTGTATACAACAGCGCCAAACTCACGCCAAAAGATGTGGCTTCGATGTCCTCGTTGCTGGCGTGGGTGAAAGCCAGCCCAGGCCATTTCACCTATCCGGCTCTTCCCGATTTCACCGGGTCTATGGCCGTACGCAGCGTTCTCTACGACACGATGGGCGGACCTGCCGCGCTTTCCGGCGCGTTTGATGAAACGAAATACAACGCACAAGCCGCACCGCTGTGGAAGCGGCTCAACGACATTGCGCCGTCGCTTTGGCGAGGCGGAACTACGTATCCAACTTCTGAGACAGCCACCGAAAAGCTCTACGCAGACGGTGAGATCAGCGCCTACATGACCTACGGCCCGGGCGCTGTGGGAAACAGCGTCTCCAAGGGACAGTTCCCGTCGTCGACCCGCGAGGCTGTGCCCGCAGGAGGCAACATCGCCAATGTGAGCTTTCTTTCCATCCCGTACAACGCTTCGCACAAGGCTGCTGCTCTCCTCCTCGCAAATGTGTTACAGGATCCCAAGACACAGCTAGCGCTCTACAAAGCGGAAGGTGCGTATCCCGCGATAGATCTGAGCAAAACCGACGACGCGACCCGCAAGAATTTCGCCGCAGTGCCAAACAGCCCTTCGGTCTTGAGTCTCGCTGATTTAACACGCAACGCCCAGCCTGAACTCGCGAGTGCTTATATCAGTCGCATCGAGAAAGACTGGAAGACCAGGGTGCTACAAAAATAATCGCATGCCGGCTCCGATAAGCAGCACGAACGAACTGCGCGCAAGACGGCATCGCCTCTCGCGGCATCTCTTCCCACGACATCTCTTCCCACGGTGGGTGCGGCTGTGCCTGATGCTGACGCCTGCGGGAATGGTCGTCGCAACCTTCATGGTTGGCGGCTTCGCGGAGACGATTGCACAGAGTTTGGGCCATCAACCCTATCTAGCCGGGAACCACCTATCACTCGACGCGTATCGAGACTTGTCGCATGACGAAGCCATGCGAGCATCTCTTGCGCTTACGTGCCGAGTTGCCTTCCTGTCGACATTGACGGCGGCAATACTCGGGGTGATAGTCGCCATGTTGTTGCGTGATCTCGGACGTTCACGAGCCTGGATTGCACACATGCTGGCGTCCACGATTGCGGTGCCTCACATTGTGGGAGCTCTTTGCATGCTGTTGCTGTTTTCCCAATCCGGATTTCTCTCGCGCATTGTCCATGGTCTCGGGCTCAGCGCAGATCCGACAACATTTGCAGCGGTCACCAACGACGCATTCGGGTGGTCCATAATCGCCGAATACGTCTGGAAAGAGACACCGTTCCTCACGCTTATTGTGCTTGCTTGCCTTGCCGGTGTTCGAGAACACGAGGATGTTGCCCGGACACTTGGCGCAGGCAAGCTTCAACGATTGTTTCATGTGACGCTGCCGGCAATCGCACCTTCATTGGCAGCGGGATCAGTACTTGTGTTTGCGTATGCTGCAAACGCGTACGAGGTGCCATTCATTCTCGGTCGCCCGTACCCCGCAACACTGTCGGTTGTGGCATTTCAACTGTTCACATCCGCGGATCTGACATCCCGGCCCGAAGCTATGGCCGTTGCCGTAATGATCACCGTTCTGACTTGCGCGATCGTGGCGCTTTACTACTCCGCTCTCGCGCGACTTACACGGCGACCACTGTGACGCGTCGGAGCATCCTCTCCGCAATGGTCGTC
>JBBSGY010000264.1:0-4587 GCA_038253645.1 Acidimicrobiales bacterium | reverse complement strand
GAGGAAGCGCCGTGATCGTTCTCGCATTCGTTGCCGCAGCCGCAGCCGGCGCTCTCATTCGTGCGGAGACATGTCGTCGATTGAACCGGACATTTCCGTTCGGGACATTGTTCGTGAACGTAGCGGGGTCATTCGCAATTGGATTGATCAGCAACGTGACCGGAGCAAAGTGGACGGTGTTTGCCGTCGGCATGCTCGGTAGTTTCACGACTGTATCGAGTTTTGCGCGCGACTCTGTCGCGCTACTCGTGAGCAATCGGGTTCGTTACGCCGCGGGATACGTCGCTTTGTCAATTACGCTTGGAGTATTCGCCGCCTTCTGTGGCGAAGTAATTGTCGGCAAGGTGGCTTAGAGACAGGACCTCTCAGTGTGCTCCGGCAATTTGGTGTCGAAGTTGACGCCATTGACGCAGGTTGCCGACCGAGTCTTCGTCGATGCGCTGTGGACGGGCGACGTGCTCGAGCGGGCTTGCGTGCATTGGTGAGGCTGACGTCAAACGGTCGTAAAGCTCGATGTCTTTCGAGACATCGCGTACACCGTCTTGTGTGAGGTACGAAACGCGTGCGCAACGTGCGGCACTGATCTTGAGCATGTCTTCCCCTCCGAGACCTTCGTCAGGGTCGACGTATGGCGTGTGCCAGCTGCCGTAGTCGAGCGGGTGGGGGGTCGATGCCTCCATTGCCTCCTGCATTGCCTCGGCAACAGCGCGAATTTCGGGTTGCGCGAGTGGGCTGCAACGCTGCTGGTAGAAGTTTTCCCACTCGGTGGAGGTAACGATCGCGGTGTGCCACATAAACGGCTCGAGCAGGCGGTTGCTCACCTGCTTGTGGAGACCGACGGCAGCGAGCTCTTCTGCAGCGTTGACTGCGGCATCGCGAGCTGCCAGCCAGACCTTCTTGGCCACTTCGAGATCTTCGCCGGTCAGCTCGTCGCCTGCCTGCATGCCCTTTTGGTTGGAGCCCCATTCGAGCGGCATAGCGGGGTCATTTCGAACCGCGGCGATTTGCTTGCTGACCGGAATTGCTCTGGAACTCGCCGAATTGCGTGAAAACACACGGTGGGTGTTGAACTCCGCCAGGACATAGCGGTGCATCTTCGCCTCGATGGTCACGAGGCGGGAGCCCCGCGGTGCGATCGAATCGGCGATTACCCGGGCAGACGGTACTGACATTCAAAGACCTCCAAGACCTAACGTGCAGTTACCGTAATTGCGTTTCGGAGAGTGCCTTGTCTTTACACGGGGCGAATGCCCGAAAACGTCCGAAAAAATTGGGCTATGAAGCCGGCGGACCACCGAAGTTCGTAGAATTCCCGGATGATGAGTGATGTCATGGTTCGCGAAACCTCTATCCCGGGTCTCCTGGAGATCGATCTGACCGTCCACGGCGACAAACGAGGCTGGTTCAAGGAGAGCTACCAGCGTGCGAAGCTCGAAGACGCCGGGCTGCCGGCTTGGTTCAATCCTGTTCAGAGCAATGTCTCTTATAACGCTGAGATCGGGGTTACCCGTGGAATTCACGGTGAGCCGTGGGACAAGTACGTTTCGCCGGCGCTTGGTCGTGTGTTCAGCGCGATCGTCGATTTGCGCGCCGGGGATACGTTTGGACGAGTCGAGACCTTCGAGCTCGGCCCGTCGAAGGCGCTGTTCATTCCACGTGGTTGTGCAAACTCGTTTCAAACGCTCGATACCGACGTTGTTTACACGTATCTCGTAAACGCGCACTGGTCCGCAGACGCGAAGTACTCCCACATCAATCTTTTCGACCCGGCGCTCGCAATCGTATGGCCGATCGAGCGCGAAAAGTGCATCGTCAGCAACAAAGACGCCGCCCAGCCGCCGCTGTCCGCAATCACTCCGCTTACTTGATGCACCACGACGATTGGTACTGGGAATCCCGGTTGCCATAGTTTGCAATCGATATGGCTGTATCACCGGAAGCTTCAACTCCCGCCGGAAACGAGTTCTTCGCGGCAATCCAACGCATGTACGGGTTCCAGCAGGAACGATTCGAGAAACTGCGCAACCAGCGGCCGCGGTCAAAAAACATGATCGCGGCAGTGACGACCGTCATCGACAACACGCTGCATCCGTTGTTGGGATATACGGATCCGGTTGTCGGATACTTTCAAGCAGTTGGACCGCAGGCCAGCGCCGATTTGTTCGCAGAAGTATCAATCGCCATCGACAGCGTGCATGGGTTGCTGCCGTTTCTGCTTGGCGCAGACGAAGGCGGTGCTGCGAGACTCCCCACGAGCATCACGAAACGCCTCAAGCGGGAAGTCGCACAGCGCCAAGGTGATGCTCATCGGCGTCTCGCCGAAGTGGGACCGAACATGCTCGCTTATCGCGTTGAAAAGAGGAATCGAGCAGGCGGATACGATACCGCCAGTTCGGTGCGGCGAGCCGAACTTGATGAGGCTTCGCGTAGACAATTGACGATGATCTTCAACGCCCTCTTTTCCGATCCCTATTCAACGGCTCGTGTGTTGCGTAGCATCGACGACAGCATAGGTGAGCCGCTTGAATTGGAGTTGGTCGCGGAAGTCGCAAGGGACCACCACGTGTTCACTTCGGTTTTGGGAAGCCCTGGAAGGGAAGTGTTCCTGGCGGCGGTGTTTCCGAATCGTGTCGATGCCGAGGGCAACCCAATTGATTTTCCATCAATGCATGCAGCGGATGTCGCCGTCGCGCGGGAAGCGGCTGCTCCTGGTTTCGGCAGGGATTAGCGCAACAGTTCTTTCACGACGCGTTCCATGGAGTCGCGGTGGTCGGGGAGTGGGTGATGGCCTAGGCCGGCGAGGGCGGCGTTCTCCAAGACCGAGTTCGCGGGGCGTGGTGCCTGCCGTTGTGGAACTTGATCTGCGGTTGCAACCGGCGAGATGCGTTCGGGATCGTGGCCGGCGGCGCGAAACACGTCGCGTGCGAAGTCGAACCACGTTGTTTCGCCCGTGTTTGTAATATGGAATGTGCCGGGGACGCTGTCAACCGTGAGGTCGCGAATGCATTGCGCGAGGTCGGCTGCAGAAGTTGGTTTGCCCCGTTGGTCGTTCACGAAAGTGAGCGCCGGCGTTGTGCCGGCAAGGCGAAGCAACGTTTTGATGATGTTGTTGCCATGGCGCCCGAATATCCATGACGTGCGAACTATCGTGTCGGTCGCGCGCAAATGCTGCTCGCCCGCGAGCTTCGTCTTTCCGTAGACAGATTGTGGATTGGTTCGATCCCCCTCGACATACGGGCGATTCAACGTTCCGTCGAACACGTAATCGGTCGAGATGTAGACGACGCGGGATCTGGCGTCATCAGCCGCCTCGACAATCCACTTCGTTGCGTCGCCGTTGATACGCATTGCGGTGTCCCTGTTGGTTTCTGCATCGTCGACCGCGGTGAATGCGCCGGCTGCGACGACGACGTCGGGTCGTCCAGACCTGATCGCTCCACGAATCGACTCGGGGTCGGCGAGATCAAGAGTTGTGCGATCCGTCGCTATCACCGCATATGAGCGCGCCTCGAACGTCGTGACCAGCTCTCGGCCGAGCTGGCCATTTGCTCCCGTAATCAAAACCCGCATGGATCCGCAATCCTCTCGATATGTATTTTCGGCCAGCGTAGGCGGCTTGGAATTTTCCTGATGGACCTCTGACCGTCGCCGGTGCTCGGAAGCCCCGATTACTGTCGTTGCTCGATGAACGTCGGCCCAAAGGATCAACCTTTATGAGCAATGGTCGTGTCGGTGCGGTGATCGTCAATTACAACGCAGGCGCCGATCTCACGACTTGCGTGGCCGGCCTTCGCGAGCAAGGCGTGAACGATATAGCCGTCAGTGACAACGGTTCACAGGACAACTCGCTCGCAATGCTCGCCGAGAAATTTCCGGACGTTCCCGTTCATCACCTTCCAAATCCGGGTTATGGCAGCGGCATGAATTACGCGGCGCGCACGCAGGACAACGAGATGATCTTTGTCATGAACCCCGACGCAGAAGTGCGTTCCGGCGCGATCAAAATGCTTTTGGAGAGAATGGATTCCGACCCGAAGATCGCGGTCATCGGTCCTCGCATTGAAAATGAAGATGGCTCGCTATATCCGTCGGCGCGTCGCTTTCCGTCCTTCAAAGACGGCATCGGTCACGCGATGTTCGGCATGTTCAGGCCAGACAACCCTTGGTCAAGTCGCTACAAAATGCTCGACTGGGGACACAACTCCTATCGCGATGTCGACTGGGTCTCCGGTGCAGCCATGTTCTGCCGGCGGGAGGCATTTGACGGGGTCAACGGATTTGACGACGACTACTGGCTGTACATGGAAGATGTCGACTTATGTTGGCGCATGCGCCGCTCCGGTTGGAAAATTGTTTACGACCCCGAAGCCGTCATTGTGCACGTCGGTGGAACATCCACGTCGAAAAGCGCAACGCCGTTCAAGTTCGTGAAGGCGCACCACAGATCGCTCATTCGGTACCACGCCAAGACAGCGCAAGGCGTCGAGCGGTTTCTCTTTCCGTTCGTGTTGGGCGGGATGGTCCTGCGTCTGCCGGTTGCATGGGCACGAACGAAGCTGGCCGCACGCAAAAAGGCTTAAGGACTCG
>JBBSGY010000263.1:0-4606 GCA_038253645.1 Acidimicrobiales bacterium | reverse complement strand
TCGGAAACCACTACCGGGAGACCTTTGTCGCCGGCCTCACGCAATGCAGACACCAAGGGCAGCTGCGCAAGAAGTGGTGCATTCAGCGATGCTGCGAGTTCTGCTCCCCCACCTTCGCCGAATACGGAACCCGTCATGTTTTCGATGATTCCTGCAACAGGTGAGCCGACTTCACGTGCCATCGCACCAGATCGGCGCGCGACGCGCTGAGCCGCGTTCTGTGGCGTTGTCACCACATACGTTTCTGCTTGCGGAAGTTGTTTTGCTATCGACAACGCAACGTCACCGGTTCCCGGCGGCATGTCGATGAGCAGAAACTCCAAGTCACCCCACTTCACATCCACAAGGAATTGTTCGAGCGCCTTGTGCAACATTGGACCGCGCCACATCACAGGCTTTTCGTCCTCGACAAAAAAGCCGATCGAAATGCAAGTCACGCCGTGCGCAACGGGAGGAATAACCATGCCGCCGCTGTCAATCTCGGGCTCGTCCTCTACTCCAAGCATTTGCGGAATCGAGAACCCGTAAACATCGGCGTCAATAATGCCTACGTCGTGGCCCTGCGCCGCGAGCGCGACAGCGAGATTGACCGTGACCGTGCTCTTGCCGACACCGCCTTTACCCGAAGTGATCGCGAGAACCCGTGTACGCGACTTTGCAAACGGCATCTCACGCGCCGCGGTGCCGTGGCCGTGGGCGGCGACACCAGTGGACCCGCCCATTTTCTGACGGATGCCCTGGAGCTCCTCAGGAGTCATCACGGTCATCTCGACTTCTACCTTCTTGACGCCTTCAAGAGGCATGACCGCGTTTGTGACACGCTCGGTGATCTCGGCTTTGAGTGGACACCCCGCAACAGTGAGGGCGATCAGCACACGCACCGATTGGCCGTCGATCTCCACCTCACGCACCATTTCGAGATCCACGATGCTGCGGTGCAGCTCTGGGTCTTGGACGGGGCGAAGAACCTCGATTACGGCCTCTTTGGTGGGTGCCATCGACCGCGAATCTACAACCTCGGAAATTTCATCCATCATGGTAGTGATGTTGCAGGTCAGTGGGCTCAGTGTGGAGATCGGGGGGAAGACAACTTTGTCGTCCGCTTCCTTCACTGTTCGAGCCGGAGACAAGGTCGGGCTGGTCGGTCGAAACGGCGCCGGCAAGACAACTCTTTTTCGCACGCTGGGCGGGGAACGCCAGCCGACGAGTGGCAATGTTCTGCGCAAGGGCGCCTTCGGCTATCTGAACCAAGACCCGAAAGCAGACCCACGCACCGCCCAGACCACTGCACTGATGCACGTGCTCTCGGGCCGTGGTCACGACGAAGCAACGGTCCAGCTCGAGAAGTTGCGCATCACAATGGAGGAAACTCCTTCCGACGCAAACATCACGCGCTTCACCAAGGCACAGGAGAAGTTTGCCGACGAAGGCGGTTACTCCGCCGAGTCCGAAGTGCGCCGCATTGTCGCGGGTCTCGGTCTCAAAGACGATCGTGTCGATCTTCCACTCGGTGTGCTTTCCGGCGGTGAACGTCGCCGTGTCGAACTTGCGCGCATCCTTTACGCAGGCAGCGACGTGTTACTGCTGGACGAACCGACAAACCACATCGACGTCGACGCGAAGAACTGGTTGATGTCTTTCTTGCGAACGTATCGCGGCGCGTTACTGGTCATCAGTCACGACCTTGATTTGCTCGACGAGTCGATCAATCGTGTGTTGCACCTCGACGAAGGCAACCTCGTCGAATACAAGGGCACGTATTCGCAGTACAAAGATTCGCGCGAAAAAGATGAGGAACGGCTGGGCAAACTCGCTGCGCGCCAGGCAATGGAAGTCAACCGACTTTCGTCGCTCGCCGATTCGATGCGCCACTCTACGAACCGGCGTGCGCGCATTGCGAAGTCACTCGACAAGCGTGTTGAGAAGCTCGACTCTGTTCGTGTTGAAGGGCCGACAAAAGAGCGCAAGTCGGAGTACAAGTTCCCCGATCCACCACACAGTGGGCGCGTTGTCGTCGAGGTCGAAGGCGTTTCGAAAAGTTATGGTGGTCCACCGATCTTTCGAGACGTAAACTTCGCGCTCGAGCGCGGCGAACGTTTGTTGATTCTCGGGCTCAACGGCGCAGGAAAAACGTCGTTGTTGCGCATTCTCGCTAACCGTCATGTTGCCGACAGCGGCCGCTTCCATCTCGGTCTCGATGTATCAGCCGGTTACTACGCACAAGAACACGAAGGCATCGAGAGCGGAGTGTCGGTCATTGACCACATGCGCCGTCAGGCAAACATCCCGGACGACGAGATTCGCGCGCTGCTCGGCATGTTCGATTTGCGTGGCGATATGGCGTTTCAAGACGCCGGCACGCTCTCGGGCGGAGAGAAGACAAAGCTCGCACTCACGCAGCTGGTGGCCGGGGGTCACAATCTGCTCCTTCTCGATGAACCGACCAATAATCTCGACCCTCCCTCACTCGAAGCGATCGGCTCGGCTTTGTCACGGTGGCCCGGCGCAATGATTATCGTCAGCCACGACACTCGGTTCGTCGATCAGCTCGCCCCGCAACGGGTCCTGTTCATGCCTGACGGAACGCTTGACTACTGGAGCGAGGAACTGGCCGAGCTAGTCGAGATGGCCTGAAGCTGCATAAAGCATGGTGACTTGTAATACGCATAAAGTGCGTGAATGGCACGATTGCCACACACCCCCCACCTCACCTGGCGCGCCATTTCAAATCAGTGGTCGATTCTTTTTACGCTTGCAGTGGCGATCTGGTTCGGAATCTCCGCGCTGAGCTTTCCGAATATAACTGTGGGTAATCCGTTTGCCGGCCACGCGCCGCCGACAAGTCAAGGCGCTTCCGTACATGTCACGCGTTCATCGCAAATAACGGTCAAGTCATTCCATCTCGACTCTGCCAACGGTCACCCACAGGCAGAGGCAACCTTGGAAGTGCACAACACGTCATCGCAAACAGTGACCTTTCGACCGGACGCTCTTGTTCTCCGACAGATCGGCGGACCGTCGGTAACGCCGGTGAATCTCGAAAATCCGACTCTCAGCATTTCCTCAGGACGCTCGGTGATCGTTCCGGTTTCATTCCCTCTCAGAGGTTCACCCGGAGCAAATTATGAGTTGACTTACGGTGGAAACACAGTCTTTACCGGAAAACCCATTTAACTGCAGGCAAGCCCATCTTTACCGGCAAGTCCAAATGATCTGCAAGGCTTGAGCCTGTGAGCATCCTTCTGTTAACGGGTCCCCCAGCGTCGGGCAAAAACACAATCGGTGAGCAACTGGCGAAACGTCTCGAGCGTTGCGCCGTTATCGACAGTGACGCTCTTCGCCGAATGGTCATACAACCGCAGAAACTTTCGTGGGAAGGCGAAGAAGGCGCTCGTCAGCTGACTCTCGGAATCGAAAACACGTGCGCGCTCGCGCACAACTTCAACAATCTCGGTTACCACGTAGTGATTTCCGACACGCTCACCGAAGCAACGCTTGCGCATTATCGCCGTTGTCTGTCTGACCTCGCTATTTGGACCGTGCTCATTCTTCCGACACAGGAAGAGATCGCGCGCCGCCTCATCTCGCGGCCCGATTACTTGAGCCGAGGGCAGGTCGAACTTCTGTACACGCAGCAGGCACAATTCACTGGTTACGACGAGAAACTCGACAACACGACGCTCTCCATTCGAGATGCCGTCGCTTGGGTGATGGACCGTTGGCTACAAACGACCAACTGAACAACCGGCGCGACTACGCGCTTGGCCGTTTATCCGAAGAGACAATCGACCCCGACCCGCTTGTTCAGTTCGGAAACTGGCTCGACGACGCCGTTGCTTGCGAAGCAATCGATGAACCACTCGCAATGACACTCGCAACGGCAGACACATCGGCTGTGCCGTCCGCGCGCATCGTGTTGCTTCGCTTCTTCGATTCATCCGGTTTTGCGTTCTACACGAACTACGACAGTCACAAGGGTCACGACCTCAAGAACAACCCGCGTGCTGCAATTGTGTTTTATTGGCCACCCTTGGAGCGACAGGTGCGGATCGTCGGCAACGTTTCGCGTACTTCGCCTACGGAGTCCGATGAGTACTTCGCAACACGTCCCCACCTCAGCCGGCTCGGCGCTATTGCAAGCCATCAAACCGAGGTTGTTGAATCGCGTGCCGTGCTTGAAGGTCGCTTGCAAGAGCTCCTCGAGCAGTATCCAGAAGGAACTGCAGTGCCACGCCCGGCCAATTGGGGTGGTTATCGAGTGTTGCCGGTACTTATCGAGTTCTGGCAAGGCGGACTCAGCCGGGTGCATGACCGCCTGCAGTACACCCGCGACGGAGAGAACTGGAAACTGGACCGGCTTTCACCCTAAGCCGATGATGTTGTTGTTATCGCGTTCGTACAGCGGCCCTCAGGGAACAAAACAGAATTTCGGGGATATGGTGCCCGCCTGGTCTATGTGAAGTCGTCGCAAAGCGACGAAATTGGTCAGGCCTGAATTTGGCGTGGAGAAAAGAACATCGTTCCTGACGTCCGTCGGTGGACGTCAGGTCCGTCTGTACCAACGACTGGACCCATGTCTAACCTGGTTCATGGGCGGCCCTTCTCC
>JBBSGY010000262.1:0-4610 GCA_038253645.1 Acidimicrobiales bacterium | reverse complement strand
TTCACAAAATGGTTTGATGTCACGCATACGAGATCAGGAGTTACCTCCAGTAGGCGCACTTCTTCCACCGGTCCAAATTCGTCTACGTAGGATCGTTGATTGCGTAACGGAATGTGCTCAAAGTTTTCGATCTCTCGCACTGATCCGTCTGGCGACCAAATGTCGACGCCAAGGGAGGCGTTGACGCCGACTAGTGATTCGCTATCTGCTGAGAAATGAAGTTTCTCCATGTTGGAATGAACCTCGCTCACTGTGCGGGAGTTCAGGTCAATAAGACTGACACTGCAATCGGTAGTAGCGACGAACAGCCTCATTCCCCGAGCGTCGAAGGTCATCGAATCAACGTTCAACGAGAAATCGACGCTCACTATGTCTTCACCGCTCGACAGATCCAATATCGTCACGCGGCGCAAGTCAAAAACAGCCGCTCGGCCGGCTTGCGTATGAATTGCATAACGATCGGGATTCAAATTGCGCGGTATCCCCTCCACGATCACGGCAGTCGAATCACCGAGATATTGCTTAGCTGTCGGGCATTCAATATCTACGCCTACGGTGCCCGTCTTCGTGTCGAAGACGCGTATGCAGTCACCGTGCAACACAATGCATTCATGTTCGTTGGCAATGATCCGCAACACTTGTGACGATCCGAAGTATTCGCCGATCTGGTGCCCGTCCTTTGCAGACCAGCATCGCACATACCCGTCTGCATACCCTGCGACAATGCAAAAATTCAAGATAGCGCAGGCCGTTACGGCGTTCGGTTTGGTGAAACGTGTAGGTTTCTTGGTGCTGTGATCCCGCTCAAGATCATACAAACGCCAGAACCGCTCAGTATCCCAAACGCTGACGACTCCACGTTCATCACCCGTAGCAATTGTTTTGCCGTCGGGGCTGCAAACACAAACAGTGGCGTCTCCGTTTGGATGTGCCAGCAGCAAAAGTGGTTGGGGATGCGATTCAAACCACAACTCGTTAATGTTCGTCTCCCAGCGATCCCGGTAGCGCTCGACAAGATTCTGAAGGCGCTCATCACGGGATAGCTCACGTAAAAGAGTTGTTTTCACGCCGAGTTGCGATCTCAGCGCCCTGAAAGCGCTCGCACTTGCTCGAAGGCGACTTCCCACGAGCCTGACTCGAGGATCTTCATCTTTCGAACTTATGCAATCTCCGATTGCCAGATCGATGCCTTGGGCAATTCTCTCAACCAAGAAATCAAGATCGAGCAACGACTCTTCACCCAACACGTCGACCGTATGATTAAGCCGATATTCAGTGTCGAAGGGTGTAACGCCGTTCATTGACTTGCGGTATTCTCGTCTCGCCAAACATTTCTCAGATCGGATCGCATTTGTACAAGTTCATCATGCATGTGAGCCCGCCGTTCTAAGAATTGATGTACCACATCATGAATGACAATCGTTTCCGATGACGCAGTTCTCGCATACCGCGAAATCAGGGATAGATCGGCAAACTCACGACACAGCCGTCGCGCATCTGTATCGTGGCCAGCTCGACGCTTCCAATATGGCTCAAGAAATGACAACGGAATTGCGTCACCGCGCGGGAATGCAGCTAAGTCAAGGTACCGTTTCAGGTCGTCGGGTGTGTCACTTTCCCGGAGGAACCGAAACGTTACTTCCATGCTTGCACTTATGGCGCTCCGACGATCATCTGAATTTCTCGGATCAAACGTCGCTGGTCCGTTCCTTGCAAGTTCGTCCCGCACGGTGATTACTGCATCGGCGTTTGACCATCCGCGCTGGACGTTACGAGCGACCGCTCCATTGATAAGTGACAACAAGATCGCCCAACCACCGGCCAGGTCGGGTAGGTCCGCCAAAGCGTCGTTTTCTAGTCCGGGTATACCTATTGTGATGAGTTGTCTTGCCTCGTCTTCAGTCATCGATTCAATCGGGTGCATCTGGGTGTTTGTTGGCAGTACCTGCTGATTACGTGTTGTGATGAGTCGCACACAATTTGGAGCAGCGTGCATAAAGCGAGACAGCTGATTCTGATGCCATACATCGTCGACGACAATAAGCATTCGTCGATCTCCGATTAGCTCGGCCAAATATCGGCTTGCGAGATTCGGATCGTCCGTTTGCGGTCGAGTACCCTGAAGGACTGCACAAAGGTTGTTAATTTTCGCCGTCAATGGGGGCACTTCGTGGTCTCTCGACAAATCAACCCAAAGGATGCCGTCGGGAAATGCATTAGTAATCGCTTGATCTTCGCAAATCAACTCGGCAATGGTTGTCTTCCCAAATCCGCCTTGCCCAACAAGGGCCACGCATCGGCCTTTCGTGTCCGGTTGAAGGAGCAATTTGCGTAAAGCAGCTTCGAGCGCTGGACGTCTCACCATGACTCCCGGTGGAATGTTTGCCATCTTTGGTGGGTCACGTGTGATGACATTTGACGATGGATTAGTCTCGATGGGAAGAAGCGCAACGCCGTGCTTGTCCACTTGCAAGGACTTGGCAAGGGTTAGGTCGTTCGACCTGTCGTGACCATCTCTTCTTCGCTCGCGACGAGCAAGCACGGTCGCAATGACAACCATAAGCACAAGTGCTCCCCAGACTACGGCCGGGCGGTCTTGATACCACTTTACCGGGATTAAGGCAGCAGCGAGATTCGGCAGGGTAGCCACGGAGAGAGCAAGTAAGACAGCGAAAAGGACGGCAGTCAGTGCAACGAAGCGCCTCCGATAATTTGATCGCCATCTTCCAGTCGCTGACATATCGGATATTCTGCCTTGCCCACCGGTAAATCAGCACGAAAGATAGTTTTTACCGAGCTGATGGAATTCTGACCTTTGAAGCGAGCGAGGTTGTCCCGAGTTCCGTCTTCGGTCGAGACCCGACCGTAGAAGGCGAAGGAGATCACGGCGACCGAGACTACGCAGCCTCAGAATGCTCGGCGGCAGCCCTGCGTTCCTGGGCTTCGACGATCATCTCCCACAGCACGCGGGCAGCGCCAGGCGGCAGTGTCCAGGGTTGAGGGTCGGTGGCTACGGGGGCTGTGTTCGCATGCATGAATGTCCCTTTCGAGTCGTTCTCGGTAGGGATAAGTGCCTCTGTCAAGACTGAACGGGACGAGAAATCCGTACAAGATCCTGTTCAGACGTTTGTTAAGACATCCGTCAAGACCCTGTGGCAGAAATGGCATTGAAAATAAACAGGAAATTGTCTCTGCCATATTCGCTGAACGTCCAGCTGAGGCAGCTGTCGGACCCCTGGTCTGACAACTTCCCGCCCCGGATTTCGACCAGAATCGTCCTACGATGTCGGACTTCTCCAGCGATCTTGCCAATATTCGAACCGGGGCCCGGCTGGTGGGGGTTGTTTCAGAGGGTCCGGTTACCGTTGTCGCGGTCGAATCGCACGGCCCTGGCTCGGCGACCCTGACGTATAGGACTGGCGCTGGGCAGTTGGGTGAGCGCCTGCTTACCCCTGATGACCTGCAAGAAGTCTCTGAATTGTCCGAGAGCCGGTGGACGTTCGATGCGGACGGGGAAATGTTCCGCCTGGTGTCTGAGGCGAGGCGCATGAAGTTCGCCCACCTGGCAGACCCCTTCTTAGCGATTGATACGTCAAACATCGAGCCATATCCCCATCAGATTGATGCGGTCTACAACCGGTTTCTCGAACAGAAGCCGCTTCGGTTTCTTCTTGCGGATGATCCCGGTGCCGGAAAAACCATCATGTCGGGTTTACTCATTCGAGAGCTGATCTTGCGCGGTGACGTGGCGCGGTGCCTCATTGTCGCGCCCGGCAGTTTGGTGGAGCAGTGGCAGGACGAGCTTTGGGAGAAGTTCAACCTTGGCTTCGATTTGATGTCTCGCGCTGCGGTCGAAGAGTCGCGGTCGGGCAATCCGTTCCTCGAAAAGAACTTCCTAATTGCGCGTGTAGATCAGTTGTCACGTAGCGAAGACCTCATCGCCAAGCTGCAACAGTCGGAGTGGGATCTTGTAATTGTTGATGAGGCCCACAAGATGTCCGCGCATCTTTATGGCGGGGAGCTGCGCAAGACGAAACGGTTCTCTCTTGGCGAATATCTACGCGATCTGACTCGTCATCTTTTGCTTCTGTCGGCTACGCCGCACAACGGAAAAGACGAGGATTTCCTTGCCTTTATGACGCTTATCGACCCCGATCGGTTTGGCGGTCGACTTCGGGCAGACGGCCCGCCCGATGTCAGTGACGTCATGCGACGGCTTGTAAAAGAGAATCTCAAGACGTTCGAGGGTCGGAGGTTGTTCCCGCAGCGCTCGGCGGAGACGCTCAACTTCGAATTGTCGCCACAAGAGAACGCTCTTTATGAAGCCGTCACTGACTACGTGCGCACCGGGATGAACCGAGCCGACCAACTGACTGCCGAAGGCGACAAGCGACGCGGTCTCGTCGTTGGTTTCGCGCTCGCAGGTTTGCAGCGTCGCCTTGCATCCTCACCCGCTGCGATCTACCACTCGTTGCGACGCCGATCCGAGCGATTGACAAAGCAACTTGGTGAACTTCGATTGATTGCCGAACGAGGTAACCGTCCAGCCGATGTTGTTCTACCGAAAGGCGTCAGCGTCGGCGATCTGGAGAACTTCGATTTCGATGACT
>JBBSGY010000261.1:0-4614 GCA_038253645.1 Acidimicrobiales bacterium | reverse complement strand
GTGGTTTCGCTTCCATCTCGGAATTCAGAGAACTCATTACCAGACCACCTTGACTAAGCCAGATGCGGTGATGGTGTCGTGTATGTGACAAGCGGGATGCTCAAGGACAATGCCGTTGCGACAATTGCGCTGTCGAATGGATCGGGCAATGCCAACGACACGGACTCGAAACGTGTCCACATCGACTCGTCGAATGGCTCGATGTCGATCGTATTGCCATTCCCGATGTCGCCAGGGTGGTCACATGGAAAGTCGTTCTACATCAGCAACAACTCTCACGACGTGGCGCCGTACTTCCGTTCCGCTGCTTCAATATTCGATTTGTGGGTGGCATCGAAGTCTTCTCGCGTCAACAGAGCGGTTGGCTCGAACCTTCCAACGAGCACGCCGCGCACTTTCTTTCGTTTGCGTCGAACGGCAGCATTGTGACTGCGCACCAGTTGCAAGTGCTCGCCGGCACGAACACCAAGGCGCGCCACTTCAGCGGCAGAAATGCTCACTGCACCGTCGTCATCTACGACGACTTCCAGGCGTTCTTGAGGTATGGCCATATCCAAACTTTACTTGACGCTCCACCAGGTCAAAGAGGGCGTCGCTCAGAGTGCTGGGCATAGCTGAGACGATTCGGTTCTAGTTACAAATGGCGGAGAGACAGGGATTTGAACCCTGGGTCCCGGTTTCCCAAGACAACTCATTAGCAGTGAGTCCGATTCGGCCGCTCTCGCATCTCTCCCGAACCGGGTCAGTTTGTCACGTCCGGCAGCCACCCGCCGCCGGCCCCTAGTCTGAGCACAAACCCAAATGGTGCGCCGGGAAGCCTGGTCGGCTCGAGGAGCAGTTCATGCGCGACCGAGAACTAGAAGCTGCAGATCACGGACGCCTCATGGCGGGCATCCGTATATCCATCGCGTCGATTGCTTGGACACTTATTACAAGCACGATATCGATCGTCCTCGGCGTAGCCGAAAACAGCTTGGTGTTGATCGCGTTCGGGATGACAAACCTCGTCGACACATTCGGATCCATTGCACTCGTCGCTCACTTCCGGCACGCACTACATCACGAGGCATTCTCAGGACGTAGCGAACAAATCACGTTCAACATCGTCACGTTCGGACTCATCACGATTGCGAGCGCAACTGCAATTGAGAGTGTGCGCCGCCTTGTCATGCAATCACACGCAGCGTCTGTAATTTTTGGCGTATTTGTCGCCGGAGCATCAGCCGCCGTACTGAGTGCCCTTGCATTCGGCAAAGTCAAAGTAGGTCGCGAATTGCAAAGCAGAGCATTAGTCGCAGACGGTTGGTTATCGACAACCGGGGCGCTCCTTGGCGTAGTAACCGTGCTCGGCGCATTTCTTGCGAACGCGGGTTGGTGGTGGGCAGATCCGATTGCCGCCGCTGTTGTCGCCGTCGGCGCGTTGAGCGCGGCGACGCGAATGCATGCACGCAATGAATAACTAATTGGCCCTGGTAACTGTTACACGCGCTAACTAATGTCCGTTGTGTAGTTCCAACTCAGGAGTGCCGGGAAGACTGGTCGGCGAGGGGTGCGTCATGTCAGACGTAACGCTGAACGTTGAGCGTCACGAGAGCATTCGATTGGGTGTGCAGCTGTCGCTTAGTGCGATCGTTTGGTTGCTTTTCAGCAGCGCGATTGCAATCGGGCTCGGCATCTCCGAAAACAGTTTGCTTCTATTGGCCTTTGGAGTCACAGGACTTGTTCATGCAGTCGGCTCCACCGCACTCATGACTCGTTCGTGGCATCACGAACAAGATGCAATGGCTTCAGCAATCGCCCTTGGCCTTGTTGCGATAACTGCAGTCGTCGCGATGGAAAGTGCGCGCAGGATAGTTCTGGGCACACACGAGAATCCGATGCAAGCCGGCGTTCTGATAGCGGCTGCATCTTCTGTGATTCTCGGCGTGCTTGCAACTCGGGATCTCGAAATTGCAAACACGTTCGGCAACAAAGCGCTGTTCGCTACCGGTTGGCTCTCTTGGACAAGCGCAATGCTCGGCGCGTTGACGGTGGTCGGCGCGAGCTTGACGATGCTCGGGCTTTGGTGGGCAGATCCGTTGGCCGCAGCCTTCATTGCCGCTGGTGCTCTCACGTCAGTGCTGCTCCTACACGTCGAGCAACACTGGCGGGAGCACTAGGGGTTGATCTGCGACATGTCCGCGTAGCGGTCGCCCGTCACCGCGTCTGCACGAACAACTTGTTCGAGCCGTGCAATTTCCTCGTCACTCAAACCGAGGTCTGCCGCGACGACGTTCTGTTCCAGATATTCGAGTCTCTTTGTACCGGGAATCGGAACGATTTGCTCGCCCTTGTGCAACACCCACGCAAGGGCGAGCTGCCCGGCGGTTACGCCCTTGTCCGCTGCGATTTTTTCGAGTTCTTGGACGAGCGCGAAGTTGGCATCAAAGTTCTCATCGCTGTATCGAGGCTGCCCACCGCGGAAGTCGCCTTCCGTAAAATCTTTGCGTGATGTAAAGCGACCGGTAAGAACCCCACGACCGAGCGGGCTGTACGCGACAAGGCCAATGCCCAACTCACGAAGTACCGGAATCACTTCGTCCTCAATATCGCGGCTGAAAAGTGAGTACTCACTTTGGACAGCGGTGATTGGGTGCACGGCGTGCGCTCGACGGATTGTTGCCGCGCTCGCTTCGGACAATCCCAGATGACGCACCTTTCCCGCAGTCACGAGCTCGGCCATTGCACCAACGGTTTCTTCGATCGGGGTATCAGGATCGACGCGGTGCTGGTAGTAGATATCAACGTGGTCAACGTCGAGACGCATGAGCGACGCCTCACAAGACGCCCGTACATACTCAGGTTTGCCACTCACGCCGAGTCGCTCGCCATTCGGACCACGCCGAATTCCGAACTTCGTCGCGAGTTGCACTCGATCACGCCGGTCGGCAATTGCGCGCCCGACCAACTCTTCATTCTTGAATGGTCCGTATATGTCGGCAGTGTCGAGGAACGTGATGCCGAGCTCGATACCCCGATGGATCACGCGGGTCGACTCGGCGTCATCACCTGTTCCGTAGAACTCGGACATTCCCATGCAACCGAGGCCTTCTGCGGAAACTTCGAAACCCTGACCCAGTTTGCGTCTTTGAACAGTCATGCTGCTCGTTCTACCCGAAACGGGGCAGTACCTCACCCGATTTCGTGAGTCTCTACAGTCGTGATCAGGTGCTTCCGCGCCCAAATCATGGCCACGAAGACGCAGAAAGGAACTGTTTTTTGCGGTCGAGGCAACAAAGACCGTCTTGTTCGTCTGTGTGCACAACCCCGGTCGCTCGCAAATCGCGCGATGACTGGATGGTCAGGCCCTACGGCCTCGCAGACGAGTGCCGCCTGTTGTGCCGCTGGACCCAGTATCGCTTGATCACTGGCACTGTGATCGTAGAGAGTAAGAAACCGACGGTCGGCACAACCGCTGTCAGGAACGGTCGATCCGCACCCATCGTGCAACCGTACGAGAGCACAATCAGGTACGTAATCACAGCGATGACGAGTCTTCTCGCAACACTTCGTTCCCACGCCTTGTCCCCTTCGACTCTTCGATTTCGCTCTTCGATTGCCGCCACACGTCGTTCGAGTTCAATCGCCACACCGGTGAGGATGCCGGTCTGACCGCTCGGAATCAACCCTGGCCTTTCCGGGGAGTCACGTGCGCCCATCTCAACGCCAGAGGCTTGTGTCAAGCCGGACGACCTGGGCCCCTGCTTTTCCGACAGTTACGGTCGTAAGCGGATTTGTGTTGTCGCCAGCGGCGGAAAGCTCGGCGGGTCGCCAACCAGACCGCTTGACACAAACCAGCGGCGTGGTAGTTATCCGCCGTGATGAGGTGTCGAACAGCCGACATTGGGCGAACGATGGTCGGCACGTGGTGCCACCCCGACAATTCCGGTGCACCGGGCATCGCGTAGAAGTCCGTCCCACACCCGTGCGACCTAGGCCAAGATGAGTACTGTGGCTGTTCGAGTTGACGTTAGACGAGAGCTACTGGAGTGGGCACGTGATCGTTCCGGTCTGCCCGCCGAAGACCTCGCACGTCGATTTCCGAAATTTGGAGAATGGCTGGCGGGCGACATAAACCCGACGCTGAAACAGTTGGAGACCTTTGCTCAAGCGACGCATGCTCCGATTGGTTTCTTGCTACTCGAGGAGCCGCCTGAGGAGTCGATGCCGATTCCCGACTTTCGAACGATGGGTGACGCCACAGTACGTAATGCGTCTGCGGACCTTCTCGACACGGTTTATCAATGTCAACAGCGCCAGGAGTGGTACAGCAACTTTGCTCGAACGAGCGGTGAGGGCCCCGTCAAGCCTGTCGCTTCAATTGACCCCAACACAGACACCGTGGAGGCAGCGCGAGTATTTCGGAATGCCCTTGACTTCGGCCGAGAGCAGCGAGGAGGGACATGGTCCGAGGCACTTCGTCGACTCGCAGAGCAAGCTGAAAATGTAGGCGTTCTCGTGATGGTCAATGGAGTTGTTGGAAGTAACACGCATCGCAAGTTGAACCCGAGAGAGTTCCGCGGCTTTGCTTTGGTCGATGCTCTTGCGCCCCTGGTATTTATCAACGGTGCAGAT
>JBBSGY010000260.1:0-4615 GCA_038253645.1 Acidimicrobiales bacterium | reverse complement strand
TTCTGTCGGCGACTTTCCAACAGGCGTCGCAACCGGCGTTCCAGACGCGCGAGTTGCCGTGATCGGAAACGCATTTCCCTCCGGTGTGACAATCGTCAGACTTGCATTCATCGCGTTCAGGTACGGAACGACCGCCGGTGTTGGCGTGGTCGCAGCCGTCAAATTGCGGGCCAATGCGAGCTTTTCCTTCAGCACACCATTTACGCAGTACCAGCGAGTGAGCGCAGTACTTGCGCCGCGCCCATAGTCGGTCACGTATTGAACAGTGGAACCTGATGGATCCACCTTCTCCGACCACATGAGCTCGATATCTGCACTTTGACCGGAGCACGTTCCGGTGCTCAATGACGCAGCTACTGATGTTGCGCTACGGGCGTCTGCAGAAAAATACTGGACGACTTGTTGACGGTCGTGCGAACGAGCAAGGCGATCGGCTGCAGCGCCGTCGGTCTTGAGAAAAAGAAATATTCCCTGGGAAATTGCGGCTATGACGATCCCACCGACCACGAGTACGATCAGAAGCTCTGGGAGCGTGAAACCACCTTCGTTTCCGGAACGCTTTTTCAAACGTTGGCTGTTCATGGCGCCCTCTTCACAACTGAAATTGATTCTGTGTCGCGTCCATCGAGACTCGCCACCGAAAGCGTTACTTCTTGGAGGCCGCCGTCACCGGCAGCAGGGCATGGCGCGACTGCAGCAGGAGATCCGTTCCACCAGTCGACGAACGTGCCGGTCGCGTCGTTCCAACGACGAAGTTTGCTCACCTTCGCAGCCGACCAACCGGTTGCGCTCATATCCACCGAGGCTGAAGGTGAGTACGAAGCCGTGCTCGTCCACGTAGCGCTGGTGCACGCGAGATACGTCGATTGCTTGACTGACTCTGCGGCTGTCGACAACGTTGTCTGCGCGATTGCTTGCTTGCGGTGGATATCTGACCCTTTTTGGACCATCAGCATGCCGCCCATGATGGCGACAAACGCAATTCCGAGAATCGTAAGTGAAACCAGGACCTCCACGAGTGAGAAACCATCCTCGCCTCGTCGGCAGCGGTGTGGACAATTCATTAGACGGACACCTGGCCGTAAATGCCATACATCGCTGAAACAAGGGCGATCGCAACGAAGCCCACGATGCCTCCGACGAGTGTGATGATCGCAGGCTCGATCATTGTCGTAAGACGCTTGATCTTGTATCCGAGCTCGACGTCGTAAAAGTTGGCTGCTGTTGCAAGTTGCACGTCAAGCGTGCCCGTCTCCTCACCGACACGGATCATCTGTGTGACCGTTCCGGGGAAGAGGCCGGTATCTGCGATTGGGCGAGCCAAACCGTTGCCCTCGAGCATCGACTGGCGTGCTTTGAAAAGCGCCTTCTCGTAAACAAGGTTGTTCGTGCCTTCGGTTGCAACTTCCAATGCTTCGGGAGCCGGCACGGCCGCTTCCATTAGGGACGAAAGGATGCGGCAGAAGCGCTCCGTGACGGCGAAACGAACAACCTCACCGAGAATCGGCGTCTTCAAGATCACTTTGTCGCGAAAGTGACGACCACCGTGCGTTTTCACCGATCCAAAAACCGAGAAAGCTACGAACAGGATTCCACCCACAATGAACGGCCAAAAGTTTGTGGTGAAGTCTCCGATAGCCAACAAGATGCGCGTTGGAAGCGGAAGTGTCGCGTTGAAGGACGCGAAGAACGTTTCGAATCGCGGTAACACGAAGATCATCATCACGGCGACCGTCGCGACCGCCATCGCGAGGACGATGCCTGGATAGACCATGGCCGCACGAACCTTTCGCTTCGCGTCTTCGTCCCGCTCGATGTAAAGCGAGAGCTGGTCGAGTACGGAGTCGAGTTTGCCGGTCAGCTCAGCAGACTTGAGCGTCCGGACATAGAAGGATGGGAAGACCTGCGGGTGTTCTGTGGCTGCGATCGAAAAGCTTTTTCCTGCAGTGATGGAAACGGATACTTCGCGGAGTGCCTCGCGCATGGTCTTGTTACTCATGTCCTCGGCGATCACGTCGATCGCATCCAGAATCGGGATGCCGGCCCGCACGAAGGCACCCAATTGGCGCGAGAAGTGCATCAGCTCGGTGGGCTTTACCTTCTTCTTCGTGATCTCGTACTGAAGGATGCTTTTCTTGGTCATCGCCGATCCCTAAATCGCGTACACGTTGCGGATTACCTCGGACACGGTCGTTACGTCCTTGCTCACGAGAGCTGCGCCTTCCTGGCGCAACGTGCGCATGCCTTGCTTCATTGCCATGCGACGGATCTCGTCTTGCGTCGCCCAGCCGACGATCAGTCGCTTCAACTCGGGGGTCACACGCAGTAGCTCGTAAACACCGATTCGGCCTTTGAATCCGGTTCCACCGCACAGGTTGCAACCCGCGCCGTGCCAAAAGTCGGTCTTCTTCTCGCCGCCTGCTTCCTCATAGAACGCAAGCTCCTCGTCGGTTGGTTCGTAGATCTCGGTGCACGATGTGCAGATGCGGCGCACGAGACGTTGCGCGACGATCCCGAGCACCGAGGAAGAAATGAGAAACGACTCGACACCCATGTCAAGAAAGCGGTGCAACGCGGCGGCTGAGTCGGTTGCATGCAACGATGACAAAACGAAGTGGCCCGTGAGCGCCGACTGAACGGCAATGCGCGCCGTCTCCACGTCACGCACCTCGCCGACCAGAATCACGTCGGGGTCTTGGCGCAGCATCGACTTCAATCCGTCGGCGAAGCTGAGCCCCGCTTGCTCATTCATCTGAATCTGATTGATCGACGGGAAGATGTACTCGACAGGATCTTCAATCGTCATGATGTTGCGCTCAGGATCGTTGATCTCATTGAGCGTTCCGTAGAGAGTGGTGGTTTTGCCGCTGCCCGTGGGCCCTGCGCAGATGACCATTCCGAATGGCGAACGGACCATCTTCGAGAACAGCTCGTGCGTCTCGGCCGGCATGCCCAGCTCGCCGAGGCGGAAGAGGGGCCGGCTCTTGTCGAGCAACCGGAGAACAGCCTTCTCACCCCACACCGTTGCGGTTGTCGCGACGCGCACATCGAGCGCGTGACCATCGATGTCGATTGCAAACTGCCCGTCTTGGGGACGTCGCCTCTCGACGATGTTCATTCCCGCCATGATCTTGATGCGACTCACTAATGCCTGAGCCATCGAGCTCGGTAGTGATTGCACATCGTGAAGCGCTCCGTCGACACGGAACCTCACGCGAAGCGCGTCGCCCTGCGGCTCGATGTGCACATCGGACACCCGGTCACGCTGCGCATGCTTCATTATCAGGTTCACGACTTCGACGACCGGTGCTACTTCGGCATTCACGTCATCAGTCACCGAGCTGACCACGACTATCGACTCGCTCTGCACAAACCTTTGCACGTGCTCGTCGATCCGGCCCATCGTGCGATACAGCTGCTGGATCGTCGTCTCGATCTCCGACTTACCGGCGATCCGGATTACAACGTTCTTGCCGGCCACTTTCTTGAGCTTCGCCACAGTTTCAGGTGACGGATCACTGGCCGCGACTTCAAGTGTTCCATTCACACGCGCGAGCGGAACGACATTGAGGCGGCGCGCTGTCGATTCGTCGAATTCACTTGATACGCCTGCGTCAGGTGACCGATCACGCAGCCGCACGATCTCGTATCCAAGGCGTAACGCCAGGCCTTCGGCGAGTTCGTGTTCCTCCACCGTGCCCTGAGCAAGCAAAGCATCACCAAGACGAAGACCGCTCTCGGTCAGTCCGGTCAGCGCGGTTTCCAGTTGATCTTTGCTGAGCGAGCCAAGCGCTACGAGGTGCTCGCCAAGCCTGGTTTGCTCGTCCGCGGAGTTAGCAGATTCGAGCGTCTTTCGGACGCGTAACTTCACAACTTTCCCCCTGGGTCAATGGCAGTTGCGTGTGAACGCAACTGCCGGGTTGCGTTGACTAGATGTGTTGTCGGCCTGAGCGGCGGTACAGGTGGCCCGAAAGAAGCACGAACAGGCCGAGTGCGAATATCGAGAAGGCAAACCAAGCCATCGGAACAATGTTGCTTCCCGTGTGTGCCAGCTTGGCGGCACTTACTGCCGGTGCGACGGTGGTCGTTGTCGTGGCCGTAAGAGAGATGCCGAGTACTTGTGCGGGTTGAGTCGTCGTTGTCGGCGCGACCGTTGTAGTGGTCGGAGCCACGGTAGTGCTGGTCGGCACCACGGTTGTCGTGGTTGTCGGCGCTGCTGTAGTTGTTGTGGTCGGCGCAACTGTTGTAGTGGTTGGCGCAACAGTTGTGGTCGTGGTCGGCGCAACAGTTGTGGTCGTGCGTGCCACGGTCGTCGTCGTGGTGGTGCAGGCTGTGTGCGCAGGATTGCCCTGACCGACGCCGGCGTTGCCGTCGCACTCGTACCCGTTGTTGTGATCACTGCCACCAGGTAGCTGACCGGGAGGGTTCATGCCGTCGGCGTTTCCGACACAGCCAGCGCACGGCTGATTGCCGTTACCGTTACCGTTCCCGTTCTGGGAGGCCGAGCCGTTGCAAGTGCTGTCATAGGGGCCGGAGGCAGTCGCGCCGTTGCCGTTTCCCACCGCTGTAACTGTGCAGGACTCAATAGGACCCGTCGATCCGGCGGATGCAGCCT
>JBBSGY010000259.1:0-4630 GCA_038253645.1 Acidimicrobiales bacterium | reverse complement strand
TCACGGCTGGATTCCCCCCGCCGGTTTCACGGTAGAGAGTCGAACAAGTGTTCGATATAGTGCGGAGGTGGCTATTGCAGAAGTAACGCCCCTGCGTGCTCTTCAACAGAGGAACACGCTTACTACCTGGTCAGAGGGGGAGGGAAAGGGGGAGGGGCCGCGCCCCGGTTCTTTGCGAGAACTTCTGCCGGCAGGGCTGCGCCGGGGCAGCACCGTCACCGTAACCGGCTCCACGTCGCTTGCCCTCGCTGTCGCTGTGACCGCAACAAGAGATGGTTCATGGTGTGCCGCTGTGAATTCACCCGATCTTGGTGTGATCGCCGCGGCCGAAGCAGGTATCGATCTCGAAAAGCTTGCACTGATTCCCCGCCCCGGCGATCGCTGGCCTGTGGTTACGGCAACACTCATCGACGCGTTCGACGTTGTGCTGCTCTGGTTGCAGCGGGCGTCTGCAGCGGATGCTCGTCGTCTATCTGCACGTGCACGCGAGCGTGACACCATTCTCGTTCCGGTCATCGATGACCCACGTGTGTGGCCACAAGCCGACCTGCGATTGCATTGCGATGCGATCACGTGGCATGGGCTCGGCAGCGGGCACGGCCATCTTGCATCTCCACAGATGCAGGTATCGGTAAGCGGGCGTGGCGCCGCTTCCCAGGTCAGAAGAGGGCAGATCGCGATGGCGGCATCGTGAGGTTTACGAGCAAGGCAGCGTTTACTAGCAAGGCAGCGCAGTGGCAGAACGAATGTTGGTTGTCGAGTGTTTCGACTGGGAAATTGCATGCACAGGGATCGCAGCGAGCGCCCCGGGCGCATCAATGCATGCAAACCGCGTTATTGCAACAACGGTTGCCGCGCGACGCGAGGGTGTACGGGTCGCGCTGCGCAGGCGCGAAGCGCAATCGGTTTGTCCTGAGCTTATTGTTCGTGACGTCGACTGGGCGCTTGCTGCGCGGCAGTTCGAGCCGATCGTTGCAACTCTCGAATCAATTGCGCCAGGTGTCGCGATTGAACGGCCGGGAAGTTGTTCTGTTCCCACTCGCGGGCCGTCCAAGTATTTCGGCGGCGACGAAGCCCTTGCTCAGCATATTGCGATGCTCGTCGAGGAGACGCTCCGCGACACGAAAATCGATACCGCATGCGCCATCGGAATTGCCGATGGCACCTTTGCCGCATGTCTTGCCGCACAAAGTCATCTCATCATCCCTCCAGGAGAAACACGTGAATTCCTTGCAACAAAACCAATCACCGCATTGGGCGACCCTGATTTCTGTGATCTGCTCCGTCGACTTGGCGTCAGATCGCTTGGCGATCTCGCGTCGCTCCCAAGGCGTGACCTCGTCGGCAGGTTCGGATTCGTTGGAGAACGAGCGCATCACCTTGCGTGCGGAACCGAAGGAGAGCTCTTTCACGGCCGTGATGTTCCTGCAGACCTCACCGTTACAAGCGAACTCGACCCTCCCGTCGAGCGTGTTGACGCGGCAGCGTTCGCCACCAAGCGCTTAGCCGACGAACTGCATGGTCGCTTGACCGCGCGCGGTCTCGCGTGCAGTCAAGTAGTCATTGAAGCGGAAACGGAAACCGGCGAAACATTGCGCCGCACGTGGCGACACGGCGGCACACTCAGCGCATCAGCGGTTGCGGACAGAATGCGCTGGCAGCTCGAAGGCTGGCAATCAGGGCCGATTTCCATGTTGCGTCTAATTCCCGAGCATGTTCTTCCCGCGAACGGAACACAGTTACGTTTGTGGGGTGGAACAACTGCAACGGATGAAAAAGCCGTTGCAGCACTTGCCCGAGTGCAAGCGCTGTTGGGCGAACGTGAAGTAGTTACTGCAGTTGTTGTCGGGGGACGCAACCCAAGCACGCAAGTGTGCTTTGTGCCGTGGGGAGATTCGCGCGAAGAGGTCGTCACCCATCTCGACAAACCGTGGCCCGGAAAACTCCCCACTCCATCGCCGGCAACGGTTTACGCAAAAGCGAAACCTGCCGAGGTCTTTGACGCGAACGATGCTGTGGTGAGTGTCGACGGGCGGGGGCGCGTGAGCTCACCACCGGCGAGTGTTGTCATCGACGGAATTCGACAAACAATTGCGAGTTGGGCCGGCCCGTGGCCTGTCGACGAACGTTGGTGGGATGCTTCACAACACGTTCGCAAAGCCCGTTTTCAGCTCGCCACCGATGATGGTCACGCATACCTCGTCAGCCTCGAAAAACAACACTGGTGGCTCGAAGCGTCATACGACTGACCCTGCTGCCCAGCCCCCTACCCCTACCCCAGCCCCCTACCCATCGAGGCTGTTGCACCAGCGGCCCCATTAGGGCCGCTCATGCAACATCTTTGAGGGCGGACCGCACCCAGCGGAGCAAATCGCGCTTCGTGGTCTTGGAAGTGACATGCAAAAGTTGCCATCCGATAACCGCGATGTCGTTGTTTCGGCTCCGGTCGTTGTCGAACGCAGAGCGACCACCATGGGCTGAAAAGCCATCCACTTCGATCGCGAGCTTGCGATTCGGCCAAGCAATGTCGAGATACCGTCGATGCTCACCTGCACGAATGCCAAACTCAACCTCGAAGTCAGTGATGCCGGCTTCAAGGAGCCGGCGAACCGTGCGGCCATGTATGAACCTCGTCTGTTCAATACGCGTGTCACTGCGTTGTGCCAAGAGCTTCTTGATGACTCGTGTCTTGCCTCGCCCAACCGAGCCCATCTCTTCTAGAACCCCGCCTATAGACCCGATAGAAACCAGCTTGCGTTCGAGTGCACCGTCAAGCGCCATGGCTACTACGCGTGGCGCAACTTCGGCCGACAATTCGATGATTGTTCTTTCAGGGGCCGTAACCGGAATGCCGCCTATTCGGCTCTCGAGCTGGGTTGTCGTCCCGGTGGAGTGCACTGTGAGGTCGTCCCAACGCACTGACTTGGGGCGAAGTACCGTTAACTCAACCAACGCGTCTTCGCAGCCAGGCAAGTTCCATAACCGGCCGGCGGCGCGTCGAGATGTAATGCCACTTGTGGCGAGCGTCGCTGCAAGCATTGACTGTTCCCAACATTCAGGCGCACCGCGCAGCCGAAACACGGTTTCATAAACACGGATCAAGTCGCCCCTACGCTTTCTTACGCGAAATGCCTTACTTGACATCAGTTTCGCTAACTGGCTCCTCGTCACGAGTCCGTACTGGCGTTTTGCAATCATGTCTAACTGGTGCTGCACAGCACAAAGCATGCCGAGACCCTGAGACATTTAAGAAGATGTTGCACCAGCCGCCCCATTAGGGCCCCTGGTGCAACATCTTCGATCTAGAAGGCGGTCTTGACTGCAGCCATATCGGCATCACCATGACTGCGTTCAGCGCGTTGATATAGCGCCGCGGTTTCGGCGTTGATCGGCAGCTCGACTCCGGCGTCGCGTGCTGCCTCGGCAATCAAACACGCATCTTTGGCGGCCATCGAGAGCGGAAAGCTTGTCGGGTAGTCGCCCTTCACCATCATTGCCCCCTTCATCTGCGCGTATGGGGAATTGAGCGGACCGCCATCGATGATCTCCAGAAACTTCGATGCAGATGAATCAATGCTTTCGGCGAATACGATCGTCTCAGCAAGTGCAGCATTCATTTCGACCAACCAGCTGTTCACGACCAGCTTCATCGCGCTCGCAGAGGAAGAGGATGCGTCTTCGCCAAGGTGATGGGTTGTCGAACCGATTGCGTCGAACACGGGCTGCGCGCGTGTAGCAAGTGACGAAGAACCACTCACCAACACGGTCAAAGTGCCATCCTCGGCAGGTTGTTTTGTTCCGAGAACCGGGCAATCGAGAAACCCAACGTCGAATTTGCCGGCAAGAGCCGAAAGATCCTCTGAACCTGCGATACCGACAGTGCTCATTTGCAACCACAATGCGTTGCTCATCGACGCCAAACACGGCTCGATAACCTCGCGGACTACATCTGAGTCGGGCAACATCGTGATCACGAACGAAGCACCGTCGACAGCATCGGGAGGCGAAGTTGCAACGGTCACGCCCTCGCCAACGGCCGACGCTTTCGAAGGTGTCCGATTCCACGCCGAAACCTCGAAACCGCAGCGGCGCAAGGAGTGAGCAACTCCCGTTCCCATAATTCCTGTACCCAGAACAGCCACATTTGTCATGGCTGACTTCTACCCAGGGTCAGCGACGTTTACCCACCCGTCGGAAGCATCGGCAGGCGAACCCGAACGTCGGTGCCTGCACCAACTGTCGAGTCGAAATCGATCGAACCGCCGTGGTGGTCGACGATTGCCTTGGTGATCGTGAGCCCGAGGCCTGCGCCTTGATGCTGTTGTTCGATCGACAATGACGTGCGGAAGAATCGTTCGAACAGTTGTGGTTGCTCGTGTGCAGGTATTCCGATTCCATCGTCGGATATCTGCACGATTACATGGTCGCCATCTGCGATTGCACTCACACGAATCTTGCCGGTTGGCAGTGTGAACTTCACTGCATTGTTGACGACATTTCCGATGGCACGCGCAATCTGCACATCGTCGCCGGGACACACACCGAGTACGTCCGCGACATCAACTGTCACTCGAACTCCTCGATCTTGAGCAAATGCAGCATTCGACGCAACTGCCTGCGCGATTACCGC
>JBBSGY010000258.1:0-4645 GCA_038253645.1 Acidimicrobiales bacterium | reverse complement strand
GAAGTAGTTGAGCCAGGGAGTGGTTGCGGTCGACATGGGCGGCACCGTCGTAAAGGCGGGCCTTGTGACCGAAGACGCGCCGACCGTTGTTCACGGTCGCACTCAGCTTCCGGTTGGTGCAGGCGAAGCCGAAGAGAGCTTCGCGGCTTTGTTGCATACGATTCGCGACATCGAGAAGTTCGCCGCGAACGAAGGCGTCGAGATAGCCGCATATGGCGTCACCACGCCAGGGCCCACCGACGCGGGTCGCAACGTTGTGACGAAGCCACAACTTGGATGGCAGAAATTCCCCCTGCGAGCCAGGCTCAGCGACGAAGTCGGCACCGACAGAATCGTCATCGAAGGTGATACTCGCGCTGCTGCGTACGCGTGTTGGGTGCATCGCGAGCAGATGCACGAAAGCTTGTTGCTCGTCACTGTCTCCACAGGCATAGGGGCCGGTCTCGTTTTGCCGGGGGGTCATTTGCTCGACGGAGCCACCGGCAATAGCGGTGAACTCGGCCATTCACCGTTGGGCGATCATGAATGTGAGTTTCATCACGGTGTCGGTTGTATTGAGGGCGCCGTCTCCGGAAGTGGAATTAAGGCGCGTTTCGGCATCAGTCCGAAAAATGCAAACAGCGAGCTTCGCCGTGGCATTGCTCTCGAGTTCGGCACCGCACTGGTCGGAGCGATCGCGCTCTACGACCCGTCGGTGTTGGTGTTGATGGGTTCGGTCGCTTACGGATTCGAAGAGTCCGACCGCGCCGCAGGTTTCTCGGACGACGAGTGCTTTGTCGGCGCGGTCCGCGCGCGAATTCGTGAAGTCTCGGTCAACCACCGCGACATCGAAGTGTTGCTCTCACCCTTCAAAGACGACACAGGCATCCTCGGCGTCGCCGCCCTAGCCCTACGCCTTTAGGGGTCCGTCAGGTTTCGAGTTCAGCAATGTCTGCAGGCGTCAACTGAATGTGGGATGCCTCAATGTTGTCTTCGAGATGATTGATCTTCGATGTTCCCGGGATGGCGACGACTACCGGGGAGCGCTGTAACAACCACGCCAGCGCGACTTGTGCAGTACTCGCACTGTGACGTTGTGCAACGACCGAAAGTGCACCGTCCTGCTTTGCCAGCCGACCGCCGGCGACCGGTCGATAGGCGAAAAACGCAACGTTTTGCGCCTCGCAAGCACGCAAGACGTCTTCATGCTCCTCTCGGTGTCCCAGGCTGTAGTGATTCTGCACCGAAACAATGTTTGCGACCTTTTGTGCCCTGTGCAGTTGTGACACCGAGACATTCGACAGGCCAATATTGCGGAACTTTCCTTCGTGCTGCATATCGACAAGGGCACCGATTGATTCTTCGATTGGAATGTTCGCGTCAGGCGCATGCAATTGCATCAAGTCGATGATATCGACACCAAGCCTTTTCAAACTTCCCTCGACCATTTCGCGCAATCGTTCCGGTCGCCCGTCTTGGTGCCATTGCCCTGGGCCCGTGCGGTCGGTTCCGCACTTGGTTGCGATTACAACGTCGTCGTATGGTTGCAATGCGTCGGCGATCAATGTCTCGTTCGTCTCCGGGCCATACGCCCACGCTGTGTCGAACAGCCGCACGCCCAATTCGCGCGCACGTCGCAGGACGGCGATCGCGTTATCGCGATCTTCCGGGTCGCCCCATATTCCAGGACCCGTCAGCTGCATCGCTCCATATCCCATTCGCGAAACGGCTATGCCGTCACCGATCGCAATATTTCCGCCCAGCTGTGCCTCATTTGACATAACAACCACCTCTCCCGTTCGATCGGCCAAGCTAACGCTGTGCGTCGCTTATGTGTTCTCGTAGGTGTTGTGATTCTCAGTGGCTGCGGCTCTGAGGTCGCGCAACCGGATCCGTGCAAGGTCTTGAGTAGTGACGAAGTGTCGAGGGTGATCGAAGGTCCGTCTGGCAAGCCCGTCCATACGGGTACCGGTGAGGGCTGCAGCTTTGGCAATCTGAAACATGCCGGCGCGACCACCTTGATTCTCAACGTCGTCCCGAAAGACACCGCTGCGCGATTCGGTCACGATCGTGACGTGGCCGCAAAGACGGCGCCTGTGAGCAAAGCAAGTGCCGGCGACGAGTCATTTACCTACGGCCACGGCGAAACGCAGTCTGCCGAAGCGCGAAGCGGCTCCGTTCGGGTTCGGGTCCTCCTCGACGGCCCAAAAGCGACGACCACAAAGGCCACCGAAGCCCTCCGGCTGGCCGTGGCGCGCCTTTAATCCCGAAACAAGGTGCAACCATGGTGCCCGAGCGGCACAAGCAGCGATGCAGCGACGAAGGAGCGGGGACAACCCTGCTTTTCACGAGCCACAGGTGCCATATAGGAACCTGTGGCTCGTGAAAAGCGGGGACCTGCAGAGCGGGGGAACAGGGTCGCTCGGGCGCACCAATTGCACCTTGATCGAGTTCGGAGATTAGGCAAGTGGCCCCAAAGTCGTAGAATCTCCGTCATGGAAGAGCACGACATGGGCGAAACAGGTGGAATGAGGGTCAAGCGGGGGCTGGCCGAGATGATGCGAGGCGGCGTGATCATGGACGTTGTCAACGCTGAGCAGGCCAAAGTGGCCGAAGATGCCGGTGCAGTCGCTGTCATGGCGCTTGAGCGCGTGCCTTCCGACATCCGCCGCGACGGCGGTGTTGCCCGCATGACCGACCCTGCGCTCATCGAAGGAATCAAGGCTGCCGTCACCATTCCGGTCATGGCAAAGGCGCGTATTGGTCACTTCGTCGAAGCCCAGATTCTGGCAGCACTCGATGTCGACTACATCGACGAGTCAGAGGTTCTCACTCCCGCCGACGAGTCACACCACATCGATAAGTGGGCCTTCGACGTGCCGTTTGTCTGTGGCGCAACCAACCTCGGCGAGGCATTGCGCCGTATTTCGGAAGGTGCCGCGATGATTCGCTCCAAGGGAGAAGCGGGCACGGGCAATATCGTCGAGGCGGTTCGTCACCTTCGTTCCATCATTGGCGATATGCGCAAGATCACTCAAGCTGACTCGGCAGAGCTGTACGGGTGGGCGAAGGAATTGCGCGCGCCGGTAGAACTCGTGCAAGAAATCGCACGCACGGGTGAGCTTCCCGTTCCGCTGTTCTGCGCCGGTGGTATTGCCACCCCGGCCGATGCTGCGCTCGCGATGCAGCTCGGCGCGCAGGCAGTATTCGTCGGTTCCGGAATTTTCAAGAGCGACGACCCGTCGCGTCGGGGTCGCGCAATCGTCGAAGCAACTACGCACTTCCAAGACGCCGGCGTAATCGCGAAGGTGAGTACCGGTCTTGGTGATGCAATGGTCGGTCAAGAGATCGACTTGCTCGAGACGCGCATGGCAAAGCGCGGTTGGTGAGCGTCGGCGTTCTCGCTCTACAGGGCGGGTTCCGTGAACATTGCGAGGCCCTTGAACGCCTCGGCGTGAAGGCACCGCAAATTCGCGTCCCGGAACAACTCGACGACATCGTGGCTCTCGTTATTCCAGGCGGCGAATCAACCGCGATCGGCAAACTGCTTCGCAGCTCCGGTCTGTTCGAAACGTTGCGCACCCGTGACCTACCGGTAATGGGAACATGCGCGGGCATGATTCTTTCCGCGCGCGATGTTACCGACGGCATCGATGACCAGGTCTCACTCGGAATCTTCGACGCAACGGTGCGTCGCAATGCAATCGGCTCGCAGCGCCACTCGCACGAAGCGCAAATCGAAATCAACGGTTTCACTTCTCCGTTCACGGGAATCTTCATTCGGCCCCCCGTTGTCGAAAAGGTGGGGGATTCGGTCGAAATTCTCTCCGCTTTGAACGGTGACCCGGTCTTGGCGGCACAGGATAGGCACGTATTCGCTACTTTCCATCCAGAACTCAGCGGTGACGATCGCATCCACCGGTTATTCCTAGAGAGGCTCTCCTAACCAAATGTCAGGACACTCGAAATGGGCAACGATCAAGCACCAAAAGGGTGCGAAAGACAAAGCGCGAGGCAAACAGTTCGCGAAGTTGATCCGACAGGTGGAAGTCGCAGCGCGTGCAGGTGGCGGCGACATCAACGCCAACGCAACACTTCGAACAATGTTCGCGAAAGCGCGCGGCGCATCTGTTCCGCTCGACACAATTGAACGCGCAATCAAGCGTGGCACTGGTGAGCTTGAAGGTGTTCGCTATGAATCAATCACTTACGAGGGTTATGGCCCTGCCGGCGTTGCGCTATTGGTCGAGACTCTCAGTGACAACCGCAACCGCACTGGGGCAGATGTGCGCAGCGCGTTCACAAAGGGCGGTGGCTCGATGGCCGAGCCGGGAGCGGTTTCGTGGCAATTTCAACGTCGGGGGATCATCTCCGTGTCATCGTCGGTCAGCGAAGACGACATCATGCTCGTGGCCCTCGACGCCGGGGCAGATGATGTTCTCAATCAGGGCAGCAACTGGGAAGTTCGCTGTGCTCCAAACGATCTGGAAAGCATCGTTGCGGCGCTCACCGACGCAGGCATCGCTGTCGAACAGAGTGATGCAATGATGATTTCGGAAAACCTCGTTCCACTTACGTCCGAGTCTGACGCGCGCAAGGTGCTCAACTTGATAGAGACGCTCGAAGATCACGATGACGTGCAAAATGTCTGGGCGAACTTCGACAT
>JBBSGY010000257.1:0-4655 GCA_038253645.1 Acidimicrobiales bacterium | reverse complement strand
GTCGCAAAATGAAAGTGGGCGGACGGCCTGAAAAATACACGCTCTGCATCGCTGCGCAAGGCGATATCCACAATGACTTTGACTCAATAACGCAGACAATTTGTGTTGCCATTCGCCTGAAACCATTTTGCGACAGCCTGTTTGGTGAGCTTGTAACCGCGCTTGTCCGGAATGCTCGCGTAATCCCTTTCAAGCATCAGGCCGCTCTCGACCAGAGCACGCACGATTGCCTCGTTCACACGATCGCCCCTATTCACCCAAATCACATCCCAACCATTCGGCCAGCGGTCAGGCGCTTTTGATGCGTCCTTGATTTCTGTATCCAGTGGCTTTACCTTCACGTGACCAAGCAGCCAACGTTGCCCTCGCCCGCGGAGCACCTCGGCGCACAGGTTCCTCAAGCTCTTGATTTCGTGGGACGTCACAGGCGGCAAGGGTATGTCGAAACAAGCTCGGGTGAAGTTTACGGAGTCGAAGTCAAAGCGTCATCGACAGTTTCACTTGACGACTTCAAGTGGTTACGACGCTTGAATGACAAACTCAACAATGAGTTCGTGGGAGGCATCGTGTTCTACTTCGGAGCTCGCGCGCTTCCTTTGGCCCCAAACTGAACGATTGGATTTCTGATGACTCGATCTATCCGGCATACATCAAACGCTGCCGCCTACTCACCCAGTCGCTGTTCGACCGCATCCGCCATCCAGCGATACGCGACTCCATCGGGAGAGAAACTCATGAGCAGATTCGGGTCGACAAGTTCGAGTTCGTTGAGCATCGGAGTATCCGCCTGGAGTATGTCCACTCGAGCCCACATAACGGGGGGAATCAGTGACAACACATGCTCCGCGAGAGCTAATACAGCGCCCGCTGGCTGAACAACAGTCCGTTGTGCCAATGCATCTTTCTCACCGTGTAGAAGCAAGGATGGACGTCGGTACGCGTGACTGAACCTGGCACCAATAAAACTCAGCGAAGTCTCCATGTTGTCGTCGAACTCTGAAAAGTATGGCTGCAGGAGAACGTCCCTGTCTTGCAACAACGACTCGACAGCTCGCTGGGCGCGTTCCACGCTCGACGCGTCGGACGCGTCTATCGCGAACGTCGAGTAACCGTCACCGGAGATGGAGGGCTTCACTAAAGCATTCGACCAGCCCGTGTCATAAAGCAACGCAGTGAGGTCTTGGGGGTTGTCTTTCGAAATCCAACGCGTAGGAACTATTGCGACGCCTTTACCCTCGAGCTCCCTGAGATATGTCTTGCGATAACACCATCGGATGACATGTGGGTCATTGACTACGGTTGTCACGAGCGCAACGCGATCCAGCCACTCGAGAAACCGACTGGGATCTACGTAAGCGTCCCAGCAGTTCCGAACAAGTACGAGGTCTGCACCTGCCCATTCGACGTTGTCATCAGTCCAAGCGGCCGGTATCGCTGAAAGGCCACGAGATCGAAGCTCAGCCAATAGGGGGCGTTCGTCCCAATAGAGATCGGGATGATCTTTGTCTGTGGCAATCAGGACCGTCTTGTGCACCCTACAAGTTTGCACTCAAAAACCAAGTGCTGCATCACCTTCCGACTCTGATAAGCCCGAGAGTAAGCGTTGACCTAAACGCCGACTTGTTATGGCGCCCCCCGTTGCGTTTATCCCTGCGGTCGCAATTCTGGGTTCTCCCAATAACGCGGCTGACTTCGCCACGCGAGTTGCGACTGGTCGAACACGACAGAGCGGGATAACTCTTCCATGCAGAACTCGATGGTGTCCGCCGGATTACGGATGTAGAGGTCGTTTCGGGGCGCAGCAAGTGCGGTCGAGATGGTGTTGAAAGCGATGCCGACTCTGCAGTGCTCGAACATCAGCTTCACAAGCCGGCGAAAACACGCCTCCATCTCGTCGTTCGAGCATTTTCGAGTAACGCGCCTGCGCATCTTCCTCGCTGCCCCAGTCGACACCGGCAGGCGTTGCCCCGGCGTTGCCCCGACCAGCGAGAACGCCTTGGTGAAGTAGGTGAGGTGCTCTTGCACGACTGGATCGAGCATTCCTTGCACGACAGCGCGCCACCTTGCTCGAACAGGCGGGTGCAAAACAATAAGGACGTGCACGGCCACAACAAGCAAGTGACACACTGTCAAACATCCGAAAGCACGGCGCCTGCCGGTTTCTTTGGCATCGCAATACTGCTGATGTTCACGCTGCTGCGGAATGGAACGCACGACCGGACTCATCAATCGACACGGAGTTTGCAGACATCAAGACCAACTCAAATTCGAAGCTTCGTCGCCTCCTCCTGGCTGCGCTTCTGCTGTCGCCTATTGCATTCGTCGCAGCTGTGTTCCTTTTTCCGGCCGACTACGACGGTTCGCAATACGCGACGGACGCTGACATCCAAACCGATGTCACCCAGCTCGATCTCGTGCACCAACGCCTTACATCAATCGAACAAGAGCTGAACACGTTGTCGGCATACCCGGGGGCGACCAATAGCCGGAATTCCAGACTGGCTGCCATACCGACAGGGGCGAACTCTTTCAACGAGCGTCTCTCGAAGATGGAAGATCAAAGAGTCCGAGGCATCAACCGTGACGGACGCGATTACGGCGGACCTTCAACACAAGACTTGGACAGCCGAAGCAACGAGTCAGTTCGGCGATCGCCAGGTCAGCTTCACCGCTGCCGAAGGATGGTCCGTGACTGGGTTGATCTATCCGAGCTTTGAAAACGATTTCATTGGGACCGAACTGATCGAACTCCGGATACGCGACGCCGCTCCATGTCACGTAATGACGTCGACTGTTCCTTGACCGTTACGCTCAGCGTATGGGTCCTCGATTGTATTTCGTCGGCGGCGCGCCGCGCTGCGGCAAGTCCATCTTGCTGAATAATCTTGTAAGCACCGAGGGTCTTGAGTCGCTATCGACCGACCGGTTGCGGCACGCGGTTCAATCGATGGTCAATGAGCAAGACGAGCCGGCTCTGTTTGCCAACGCTTCGCCACGAGGTGCTTCGGCCGAGCGGGTCGACAGGCAGAATCAAGAGTCATTGGTCGTGTGGAGAGCGGTGCTGGGTTATGTCGAGCATTACCTCCAATACAGCAACACCAAGCTTCTCGTCGAGGGGGTAGCGGTTCTGCCCGCCGAGGTTCGCACTTTCGAGTCAATTCATGGTCCCGTCCGGGCGATCTTTGTCGGCAATCAGGACCCGGAGCAGGCTCAGCATTTGATGAGATACGCGCAGGAGCATGCGCACGACTGGCTCCGTGAATGGTCAGAACAACGGGTAGCCAAATTCGTCGAATTCAGAGTTGCTATGAGTTCGTGGTTGGAAAACGAAGCTTCAATACACGACTACCCGTATATTGAAATGTCCGGAGATTTCGACGCTCAGTGCAACAAAGCGAAGAGCGCGTTGTTGAACAAATAGCATGAGAGCAACACTTGTTCACGCAGCGCGATTTGGCGCATTCGGTCTATCGCGGGATTGGATGAGGTGCAGGTTGGTTACGCCCGATCGCAATGATGTTGTCCGCGGCCATTTCGAACATCGTGTTTATGGCGTCGATACTCGCGAATCCGATGTGGGGTGTCACGATCAAAAGGTCGTCACGAAACTTTAATAGCTCGAACGGGTCGTCATCGGGCGCCGGCAATGGCTCGACGTAGTAGCCATCCAGCGCTACACCACCGATACTTCGATTTTGGAGGACACCAAATATAGCTTCAGGGTCAATGAGGCGCGCTCGCGATGTGCAAACAAGCAACGCGTGCGCTTGCATCAAACCAAGACGTTCTGCGTTCAACAAATGGTGAGTGTCGGTGTGATGGTACGCGCACGCGACCGCAACAAGATCTGCTCGAGCCAGCACTTCTTCAATACCGCACTGATTCCATCCCTTTTCCACCAACTCCGGCTTTGGCGAACGATTCCAAAACAGAACGGACGCATCGAACGCACCCTGATACATACGCGCAAAGGCTTCGCCGACATGGCCCATTCCCAGTACGCCTATCGTCGCACCGACAAGAGTGGGTGAGAACGCGCCTTGAGCAGGTGCCAAGCCCTTCTTGGAGAGTTGCGCCATCCAGACAATCTGACGCCGAAGCGAGATCGTCAATCCGAACATCAACTCTGCAACTGCTCGCGCGTTCGCGTGCGGCGTGTAGCTGAGGGAGACGCCCGGACGAACTGCGCCGGCATCCAAGTACTCGGAATGACCCGCTCCGAGAATACAAATAACTCGGAGATCACGACAGCCGTCGAGCAATGTGCGGTCCGCGTACTCGAGACCTCCCAAGATATAACCCCAGGCGCCGGTGAGCCGATCGGCAAGGTCACGCGGTTTCATAACACCGGCGGCAACGTCGACTTCGAAATTCTCGGCTTCCAACCGCTTTCTGACGACGTCGGGCACGGGTACGTCACCGGTTACAACTATGCGCCGAACCAACTTCATGTGTCGTTTCCAAGGTGGCCGGTCATGGCGAGATGAGCGTATCGCTTGATCCAAAGATCGATTGCGATTGTGTAGGCACTGGTTGCTCTGCTACGTAAACCAAGCGTAAGTTCCCTGCACTGGCTCGCGACGAAACAGACCTCTCTTGAGGCCAGAGTCGTAGTCGATTTGAATTGTTGTCAGCGTGAAATGTTGTGCAACTGG
>JBBSGY010000256.1:0-4669 GCA_038253645.1 Acidimicrobiales bacterium | reverse complement strand
GAGCATCGGTGGCCGTTTCTTTCGGGAAGTGGGTTAAAAGCCCACTGATGCTCCCTTGATCAGCCCATCAGCTGGTGGATTTCACGACTGCGTCATCCCGAAAATGGCGAAAGTCGAGCTACGAGTTCTGCAATGGCTAGGCTCAAGTACTCGACAACGTCGTTGCGCATTTGCTCATATATCTCCGCTGGCGCATCTTGAGGTCGCATGCCGTAGCGATCTGTGAGTGCCCACGCACCGATGGCCGCTTCAAGGCATCCGATGGAACCGCATAGACATTTTCGCGTCAGGCTTTCCGGAAGGCTCCAACGAAAGCCGTGACCAATTTGGTAGCAAGACCATGTGCTCGGCATATGAACAATGCGGCTGTCACGCTTGATTGCAGCAGCGACGCCGGTACCCAGGTTGATGCTTACTGCCGTCGAAAAGGCGGTTGCGGAACGAAGTGCCGCGTTCACGTCGTTCTCGATGTGAAGAGGTACGCCCCAACCTGCGCCTTCGAGCCACTCGAAGAACGGCAGGTTGCGAATGTCATTGATGTGCGGTGCAGACACCATGACCTCTGTATCCCGCAGTGGTCCATAATTTCTCGCACCCGGCCGGTCGCGCAAGTCGAGAAAACCCGAGAACGAAACTGCAACCGCCTGCATGAGGGGCGCCGATTGTGCTACTTGGTCGACGAGTGAGCACACCGTGTCTAACAGCGCTTCTGCGCCATGGTCCTTAACTTGAGGAGTGTGTTGTTCGAAGACCTGGGCTGTTGTTCCGTTGATGTACGCGCCGGCGGCGCAATGCCCTCCGCCGAGTTCAATTGCATAGATAACACTCGAGTTGGACAACGTTCTCCCCAGCCGGCTGAGCCTCCCAGCATGACTGCGAGTTTCGTTCCTCAAAGGCAACACTGGAAACGGTACAAGATCGCATCGAACAGCGTTTCGATGAAGCGGCAACGGCATGTGAAACCGGCAATGCAGCAGTGTCCAACGATGTGTTGAAGCGTGCACGCAAACTCGCTACCGAAATGCTGTCCGAGAAGGTAGCTCCCATCGCTGGATTCGGCGACTACTATCCAGGCAACATTTTGACCGCGCGAGGTTCATGGACGCTGCCCGGGAATCGCACTGCTGCTCAAAGCGTGGCGGTTGACGCTCAACGTTATTGGGGCGATCCGGCGTTTGACGCAGGCAATGCGTGCTACGGCCTCGGATTCATGTACGGCTTTTCGCTCGACGAGACCGCCCCGCAATTTGTGGCCGGCTCGGATGATGCCTTCTTGGAGCGGTTGCGTGGTTGGGCCTCCGTTATCGGGGTTACGGGCTATGCGATGCACTCGGGCTACGGACACAATTGGGATCACGAGGTTTCGTTTCTTCAGCCCGTTGCCGAGGATCAGCTCGGCGTACATTTGGCCGCCGGTAATTGATTTCTTGCGTCTTCTTGGCCGTGAATTGACTTCAAATCACGGCGATCATGGCTGGAAGGACTCTCCAAACGCATGGCGGCGTTAGCGTGCGTTCATGCAATTCCTGGTAGTAGGACTCGACGGCACTGATCCCGAAGCGCCGGCTCGCCGCCAAGCTGTGCGCCCAGATCACTTGGCGCTCGGCGATGCGATGGAAGCTGACGGATGCCGCTGGTACGGCGCGTCCCTTCGTGACGATGACGGAAACATGATTGGCTCGTTTGCGGTGATGGACTTTCCGAATCGTTAGGCACTCGACGAATGGCTTGCGAAAGAGCCATATGTTGTCAACGACGTTTGGAAGGAGACGCAGATTTACAACTGTGCTGTGCGCGATCCGTGGAAGTTCAGCCGGCCGAAAGAGTTCTTCGAGCAACGATCACCGGAGTGACACGACGTTGGCATCCGTTTGCCGTGCACCGGCCCACGACAATTTGTGAACACCAACAGTCGCGTGGTGACACTCACGGTTCAACTAATCTCCGACCCGAGATTCACCAGTGAAGAAGGTGCGTAATGGACGTGTTGAAGGAGCTGGACAAGGCAGGTGCTGTCGTTCTTGACCGCCACTTTATTTACACGAGCGGTAAGCATGGCTCGGGCTACATCAACCTTGACATCGTGTTCCCGCAGACCGCCCTCATGGCGAAGCTCGCCGACGGATTAGTCGAACCGTTCATAGATGACATAGACACGGTTGCGGCCCCCGCAGTGGGAGGCGTTGTACTCACCGTATTGGCAGCGCGCGCGGCGCTCGAACGTGGCCGCAACGTCAACGCTGTTTGGGCTGACAAAGACGCAAACCGCACATTCACCTTCGAACGTGCGGGATTCGAGAGATATCTCAACGGCAAGCGCGTGTTGGTGGTCGAAGATCTAATGACGACAGGCAGCTCGGTCGAAGCCGTGTGTCGTGAGGCAGAGCGTCACGGCGCGCGGATCGCTGGCGTGAGTGTTGTGTGTAATCGCGGAGGAGTGACGGCCGAGCAACTCGGTGTGCCTCGTTTCGAGTCGCTCGCATCAGCTCAGTTCGAATCCGAACCCGCAGAGACGTGCACGCTCTGCGCAAGCAACACGCCGATCGTCGATCACATCGGACACGGCGCAAAGTACAAAGCAGACCACCCGGACTACGGCGGTGGCTACATCTCGTTGACCTACTGAGTGTCCAGATGGCGATGGCGGACCGCTGCTGGATCAGCCGACCGTTTGAAGCGTTCTTTCGGCTGTAGTCACCGTGATTCGCAACCAATTCATGGCCAAGAAGACGCAGGAAACTCAGTGAACGAGCCTGAAGCATTCAATCGCGGGTGATGAGATGGGCTCGGGTGGTCTAGCGTTGTGTCGCATGAGTACCGTGGCCGCGGGTCCGTGGAGAGTCGGCAAATTCTCCATCACTCCTGTGTTCGAGGTCGATGCCGGCTCGGCAATCCAGGAAGGCATCCCCCAGGCACAACCGGCAAATCTGCTGGGAATTCCGTGGCTTCAGCCCAATTTTGTTCACGCTGACGGAAGGCCCAAAGCAGTTGTGCAGTCCTTTCTTATCGAAGCCGGCGGAGTACACGTGCTCGTCGATCCAGGTGTCGGAAATGCAAAGGTGCGCAACGACATACCCGTATGGTCGAACCTGAATACCGATCTCCTCGACCGCTTGCCTCCGATCGACATTGTTGTTTGCACACACTTTCATTTCGATCATTCCGGCGGAAATACAAAGTTGGTCGACGGTTACTGGGTCCCCTCTTTCCCAGCTGCTCGTTACATCTTTTTACGCCAAGAGGTCGAGTATTGGTCTGAGTTTCCCGAAGCTGAAATCGAAGATGATCGTGCGGGCTTCAGGGATTCGGTGATGCCGATACTTCAAGCAGGTATGGGCGAATTGGTGGCACTTGATTACGAGGTCGCTCCCGGCATTTCTTTTCTGAGCACGCACGGGCATACCCCAGGTCATGTAAGTGTGCTCGTCGAGTCAAATGGTGAACAAGCGGTTATTACCGGAGATGCGATTCATCACCCGTTTCAGATGGCGCGTCCCGAATGGCCAACGCAGTTCGATACATGCGGAGATGAAGCACAAGATGCTCGTCGCGCTTTGTTGGAACGATGCGTCGATACAGACACGCTGTTTGTCGGCTCCCATTTTGCGCCGCCCACAGCCGGATTCGTTCGCCGCGACGGCGATGGATTCAAGCTTGTCTCGTAGGGTTTGCGTCAGGCGCCTGCTGCAAGCAACGGGTGTAAACATGTTGTTCTAATGCGCGTTCTTGAGACGTTCGTACGGTCGAAATGCGGCGACCCGGAGTTGGGCGATGACGTGCTCTTCCTCGGTGAGCACTTTGCAGCCGTCATCGACGGCGTGTCAGCGTCTGGAGAGCGAAGTGGCCGCATCGCCGCCGAACTCGTCGCGGGCGCACTCGAACAACTGAGGCCGGCGGCATCCGTGCGCGAGGCTTTTGACTTAATAAGCAACACGGTTGATGCAGGCCTGCGAGCGAGTGAACTCCACGAGCCGCGGTTTTGAGCGGCCGGCTGCAGTCGCGGCGATCTTTTCGCAATATCGATCCGAAGTGTGGCGGCTGGGTGACCCGAATATTCGCATCGCGGGTGTCGATGTTGCTTCTTGCGAAACCCCGGTTGGTGCAATCGCTATTGCGTTTCGATCTGTTTATCTACAGTCATTGATCGAAGGGGGAGCACATGTTTCAGACTTGGTATTGAACGACCCAGCGCGTGCGCACGCGCGGGTTCTGGCGGATCAGCAACGAGTGTTCAGAAACCATGCAACGTCTGAGTGGGGATATGGCGTGTTCGACGGCAGCGCGATTCCTGACAGATTTGTTGAGTGCATACCCGTGGAGAGCGGAAGCCTCGTCGTGGGTATCCGACAATCCTTGATTCGCTCGGCGAGTCGGAGAAAGCGTTGCAAACCACGATTGCCGATGACCCGCTGACGGTTTTTCAACACAAGGGTTGGCGCGCGGTACAGCACGGCATGGAGTCGTTCGACGACCGCGCTTACCTATCGTTCATCGCCTAGAGCGACGGAAGCTCGACCTCGATTTGCTTTGATTGATTTGGGCGTGGTTGTGTAATGAGCATGTGGAGTGATCTATCCAATGTCAGCCAATGGCAAGACGCAGCTGTGCCGGTGGAGCTTGATCCATCTAATGACAGCCTGTATCGCTCGGCAGATGGACGCGCCATATT
>JBBSGY010000255.1:0-4699 GCA_038253645.1 Acidimicrobiales bacterium | reverse complement strand
TCTGTCGGTGATCAGGTCTACGTATCTGTTTCGGAATCGCCGAACGTTGTGCGCTGAAGACTTGCCGGGTCGAACTCGATTACTTCGCTCCATTTGTTGTCGAGGTAGGCAGCGTCGGGGTCTTCGTCTGCAACGGCGTATCGGTGAGTCAGCAAACTTTTACGCAGTTCTGAGTCGGTTGCCATGTCGAAAATTGTCATCGCGAGACCTGCTGCTCCGTCGATGACAGCAGTGTCACCGGTGGAATCTCCGGCGAATCTCTCGAAAGCCGGCTCGTGAATGTTCGCGCCCTCGGAGTCGAGCGCGATGAGCGGATGGATGCTCGGGACGGCGTAAGAAACGTTGCCCATGTCGGTTGATGCCGCACCGTCGGCCGGCTGGATCGGCAACGACACGCGACCGAGCTCTTTCGCGTTCGCGCGCCAAAGCGCAGCCAGGCGCTGGTCAACCTGTAGGTCGCTGTAGGCGGGACCTGTCTTGCCAATCTTGACTTTGCATCCGGTCATGAGAGCAGCGCCACGAAAGATGTCGTAGATTCGCTCTTCGAGTTCTTTCTGTCGTGCGAGTGTCTTGCCGCGCACATACCACACGCCGCGCGTAAATGGTGGAACGACGTTCGGCGCTCCGCCGCCGTCGGTAACGATTCCGTGTACGCGGTCGCTTGCGAGAAAGTGTTCGCGAAGCATCGCGATGCCTGATTGTGACAACGCGAGTGCGGCCGACGCACTGCGTCCGCGTTCGGGTGCAGCTGCTGCGTGGGCCGCGCGGCCGAAGAACTCGACGCAAGTCTCGCCAACAGCGAGTGTTGGCATGGTGTCGCGCTCGATTGCGGCAGCGTGCACCATCACCGCCGCGTTGAGCCCGTCAAACGAGCCACCCTGTAACATCAGAACCTTGCCGCTGCCGCCTTCTTCGGCGGGCGTTCCGAGAACAGTGATTGTGAGGCCTAACTCGTCGGTAAGTGGCTGCAGCGCGAGCGCCGCGCCGACAGCGGATGCCGCGATGATGTTGTGGCCGCACGCATGGCCTACGCCGGGAAGGGCGTCGTACTCGGCGCATATGCCGACGTTGAGTTCGCCAGTGCCAAATGTCGCGACAAATGCCGTTGGTATGTCGGAAACGCCACGATCGACTTTGAACCCGTTCGTTTCGAGCATCGCCGCGACGCGCTCGGACGAGTATGTTTCTTCGTAGGCGATCTCGGGGTGTGAGTGAATGTCGTGGCTAAGTTCGAGCAACTCTTTGGTACGGGTTGAAATGGCCTCACGAAGTTTCGCCTTGGCATTTATCATGGGCTTACATTAGGCGGCGCGTTGATGCTCTAGTGTCAGCCTGATGTTGGGTGTGCCGCTTGGTTTGGGTGCCGCCACCGGTTTTGCAGCTGCCGATGTTTTCGGTGGCACGGCGAGCAAGAATGCTTCTCCGCTCAAAGTTACAGCTCTTGCGCGACTCGGCGGTGTTCCCGCCACAGCGATGGCAGCGTTGATTGTTCCCGCCTCGCACGTATCGGTCTCAGACGTTGGCTGGGGAATTTGTGCAGGCATCGCGCAAGTGCTCGCGCTGTGGTTCTTGTTCAGAGCTTTGTCGCAGGGCCAAATGGGTGTCGGTGCGGCGCTGTCAGGCGTAATGGCATCGGCGATCCCGGTGACGTGGGCGATCTCGCGCGGTGAGCGCGTTGGAGCTCTCGGCGCGATCGGAATCTGTCCTGCACTTGCCGGTGTCGCAATTCTCAGCAGCGCGAAGTCAGATAATCCGAAGCAAACCGCCGGCATGGGCGTTGCGATCGAAGCGGCGTTGTCGGGAGTCTGCTTTGGGCTCGTGTTCGTAACTCTCGGTGAAGCGCACCACTCTTCGCAGGCGATCCCACTTCTCGTCAGTCAACTGGCGTCTACGCTCATCGGAGTCGTGTTGGTGATTGCAACGGGTGACAGCTTGCGCGCCGAGCGCCACGTTGTGCTGATGGCGACTGTCGCCGGCGCGACGGCGGCGCTGGCGAACGGGACGTTTGTTTGGGCAACTCACGCTGGTGTTGCAAGTGTGATGGCCGTGTTCCCCGGACTCGCCCCGGTTTTGGTCGCGGTAGTCGCGCGGATATTTCTCCACCAGACAATGACAAAGCAACAACAGTTCGGTGTTGCACTGGCGGTCGCCGCGGCCGTTTTACTGTCCTTTTAGGAAACCGTGCAAATGACGTCGCCGGGGCCGACGGTTGAGCCTTCGGAAACCTTGAGATCTTTCACCGTGCCGGCGGATTCCGCGTTGACGTTGTTTTCCATCTTCATTGCCTCGAGCACGCAAATTGTCTGGCCCACTTTGACGTCGTCGCCGTCGGCAACGAGCAGACGCAACACCGTTCCCTGCATGGGTACGGTCACGGCGCCTGCTCCAACAACGGCGCCTTGCGACCCGCCAGGTTTGCGTTGCGCCTTCTTGAATAGCGCCTCGGCGCGTGCTGCGATCGACGGGCCACCATCTGGAACCCATAAGCGAACTTGATAACGCCGCCCATCGACCTCTGCTTCGACGTCGCGCGGCACCTTGGTCTCGCCGTCTTCGGTGTTGATCTGTTGATATGGCTCGATACCGGACAGGTCAAGTTTTTGCTCGGCCCAAACGGTCGAATGTCTTGTCTCTATGAAGTCAGGATGCGACAGCACGATCCGATGCGCGGGAGCCGTTGTCGCGACCCCCTCGATCTCGAGTTCGCTCAGCGCGCGCAAAGCGCGGCGCCGAGCAGCAGGCCGATCCGCGCCCCACACAATGAGCTTCGCGATCAAGTTGTCGTAGTGCTGGCTTACCGTGTCGCCTTCGTCATAACCCGCGTCGAGACGGATGCCGAAACCATCGGGTTGCGCGAAGCGCGTGATGGTTCCGGGTGACGGACGGAAAGCGCCGGCTGCAGGCTCCTCGGCGTTGATGCGCATCTCGATTGCATGACCGCGACGGTCTACGTCATCTTGCTTCAGCGGAAGTTTCTCGCCGGCGGCGATTCGCAACTGCAATTCGACCAGGTCGAGTCCTGTCACCATTTCGGTGACCGGATGTTCAACTTGTAGACGCGTGTTCATTTCGAGGAAATAGAACTCTTCATCTTGGTAGAGAAACTCGACGGTTCCGGCATTTACGTAACCGCAACCCTTTGCGATCTTCACCGAAGCTTCACCCATTGCCTTGCGCGCCTTTTCACTGAACGACGGCGCGGGCGATTCTTCGATCAACTTCTGGTGGCGTCGTTGCACGGTGCAGTCGCGCTCGCCGAGCCAAATGCAGTTGCCGTGCGAGTCGGCAAAGATCTGCATCTCGACGTGACGTGGCCAGCTGAGGTATCGCTCGACGTAGGCCTCGGAACGTCCGAAGTAAGCGGTTGCTTCGCGTTGCGCGCTTGCAAGCTGAGCTGCCGCTTCGCCCGCGCTGTGTACGACTTTCATTCCGCGACCGCCACCACCGTAAGCAGCCTTGATCGCGACCGGCCAGCCGTGTTTCTGACCGAATTCGATTACTTCGTCGGGACCGGTGAGCGGCTTCGTCGTTCCGGGAACACCGGCGACGCCGACCTTTGCCGCCGCTGCACGTGCGCTCACCTTGTCACCCATGATCGCTATTGCTTCGGGAGGCGGGCCGATGAATGCAACGCCGGCGTCGACGACGGACTTTGCGAAGTCACCGTTCTCCGACAAGAAGCCATACCCGGGATGCACCGCGTCGGCACGGCTTCGCTCGATTACGTCGAGGACGGCGCTCGTCTTCAGATAGCTGTCGGCTGCGGTTTCGCCGCCGAGGGCGAAAGCCTCATCCGCGAGGCGAACGTGCATAGCGTTGCGATCGAGATCGGAGTAGACCGCAACGGTCTCGATTCCCAGCTCGCGGCACGTACGGATGATCCGGACGGCGATTTCACCACGGTTCGCTACGAGGACTTTGGAAAGCATCTGGCCTTATCGTTGCAGAGATGCGCTGGAGGATTGACCGCTTCGACGAGATCGACTCGACGAATAGCTACCTTCTATTTCTTTCCGGTCCTGATGCGGCTCCCGGATCAGTCGTTGTCACCGATTTTCAGAGTGCCGGCAGAGGCCGTCTGGATAGAAGGTGGGAGGCCAAGCCTGGCGACGCACTCATGTTTTCCGTCTTGTTGCCGGTGGAATTGGCACGGGTGGCAACTCGGGCAATGGCGCTCGCGGTGTCCGACTCCTGCAGTTTCGCAACCGGTCTGAAGTGGCCGAACGACATCCTGGTCGGTGATAGGAAACTGGCCGGGATCCTGGCTGAGACGCGATCTTCGGGACCTTCAATCGGTGCTCTCGTTGTCGGTTGCGGGCTCAATTTGAGGCGGGCGCCGGTAAAAGGAGCGACCTTTATCGACGAATGGACTGCCGAGCCCGTAGACGCTGATGGACTTCTCGACTCGATCCTCGGGGCGTTGAACATCTGGATCGATCAACCGGCCGAAGTTCCCGCAGCCTTCCTGAGGCGATGCGTCACCATCGGCCGGAGGGTTCGTGTCGAGTCACCCTCCGGAATTGTGGAAGGGACGGCCACCGACATCGCCTACGACGGCTCCCTACTGGTCGATGTCGACGGCCACGAGCATCGATTCACCGTCGGAGACGTCATCCACGTCCGCTAACCCTCCCCGCCCCGCCCGGGCGGCCGAACTGAGTGCGCAGAGGTGCCCTTTCCGGCACCTTTGCGCACACAG
>JBBSGY010000254.1:0-4704 GCA_038253645.1 Acidimicrobiales bacterium | reverse complement strand
GTCCTCGCCCATCGAATGTGAATCCATTCCACCGACTTCAAGTACGAGGTCGCGACGAAACAGGCCAAACGCACCGGAAATGATCAACAACGCCTGCATTGACGACCATCCGGTTCGGCCCAAGAGGAATGAACGCAGATACTCGATGACTTGAATTCGCTCGAGCCACCTTCGTGGCATTCGAACTTCGGTGATCTGGCCTCGCTCAACGGTGCAGCCATTGGCCGGGCGTACAACCCCACCGGTGGCAACCACGTGTTGCGGATCGTCAACGAAGGGCTTTACGACCCGGAGCAAAGCATCGGGTTCCAGAATCGAGTCAGCATCGATCATGCAGACAAGCGGATACTGCGCAACATTTGTTCCTGCATTCGACGCGTCGGCACGGCTCTTCGCATTTTCTTTTCGCACAACAACAACGGGTTCACCATTGCGCGCAACGTGGACCGAATGGATCTCTCCGTAAGTCAACAGGTTTCCGGTAAGGCGTCGCGGTACTTCGACAAGTTCAAATGAACTTTCGAGCCGAGCAAACGTTTCATCAGTTGAGCCATCGTCCACGACGATCACCTCGAACAGCGGAAAGCGCAAGCTCAGCATCGCCCTCACACTGTCGACAATTCCGGCTTCTTCGTTGTGTGCGGGAACAACGATCGAAACGCCCGGAGTAAGTGGGTTCGCAAACACATCGTCGTGACCTGCAAACGGAATGCGACGAAGGTGCCGCGTGAATTCAACCGTTGCACGCAGCGTTAAGCCGAGATAAATCGAGTTGATCAAGAGGAAGTACACAATTGCGAACCACTCGAAGTTATTGAGCCATGCATTCGCTAGATGAACTGCGGTGTTCATGCGCGATGATCCCCCATTTCGAGAATTCGACGGTGACGCCGAGAGTTGTGATCCAACTCGACCCGAGACATCCAGTCTTGCGCGCGATCGTGGCTGAGGCCGTGTCCTTCAACAGCCATCCGCAAGACCGACTCACCCGCAGGACCACAACCCGCAAGTGCCTGGCAGGCAACCAGGCCGACTTCTTCGCTCTCGTCGGCCAGCAACATCTGGAGAGTCCCCACGGCAATCCGGCCGCCGATCAGGCCTAAAGAACGCGCGGCGGTCACTCTCAGTGCATGAGCCTTTCCCGGCGCGGTCGTCCGACTCAATAGGTCGACCGCGTGGGGTGATCCCAGACGCCCGAGGGCCCCGGCGGCATGAACACGAACATGGATAACGGGATCGTGTTCAACCAACAGCATCAACCAACGCTCGGCTGCCATAGAGCCGTGCATTCCAAGAATTTGTGCTGCAACGGCACGGATTTCGCTCGAGTGGCTTCCAAGTCCGGCAACGAGCCCATCGACCGCAGCCGGGCCCACGTGAAGCAGAGCCATAGACACAATGCTTGTCGGCAGAGGTTTGTCACCGACGAGTGAGTCGAGCAACGCAGGGACGGATCCGCCATCACCCAGTTTTCCAAGTGCACGAGCGGCGACAATGCGGACTTCGACGTTGTTGTCACTGAGCAAACGCACAACTTCCGGTGCAGTCGCCGGTACGCCGGCAGCACCAAGACGCTCCGCTGCGGTTGCGCGGCGGACGACACCTCGAGACCTTGTTTGCAACCGTGCGCGCTCGATTGCACCGCGATCTTCAAGCCACGCGACGAGCGTTGCACGTGATGAACCACGCACTTTTGCAAGCAACTGCCACGCGATCGATTCAGCAACTACCAGCTCTCTTGGCGCAAGGTCCGACAGCGACGTGAGATCTGGCTCTTCGTCGGAGAGTAAGTGCATGAGTCGCGGACGAACCTGAGCTTCACGACGAACGCGTCGCACCATCGCCTGGGTACGGAAGGCTCGTTGTGCTGATGCCGCCAAGCCGAGAGAGACAAGTAACACGGCGAGCACGGCTAGCGCGAGCTGCAGGAGTGCCCAGGAGTTCATTGGCTTGGACGCTGATTCTTCGACTAGGTCTGGCGCGTCAACATTGCTTCCACACGGCTTGCAAGCTCGCGTGGAGAGAATGGCTTGACGATGTAGTCATCGGCACCGGCTGCGAAGCCACGTTCAACGTCTACTTCTTGCGCCTTCGCAGTGATCAGCATGATCGGGACGGATGCCGTTTCAGCTGCGTCGCGCAGCTTTTGACAAACTTCGATGCCAGTGAGCTTGGGCATCATCACATCGAGAAGAATGAGGTCGGGAACATTGGCGAGTGCTGCCGCCAGCCCGGCTTCGCCGTCGTTCTCGGTGGATACAGTGTGACCCATCTGCTCGAGCTTGAATTTCACCAGCTCACGGATATCCGAATCGTCGTCTACGACCAACACGTTCATTTCGCGCCTCGCTTTTCAGGGTTAACGAAAACCTGTTCGGCGTTTCTCGCGCTGACCTGAGCAAAACCCGGCCTCACTCGGAAGTATCGGCCTCATTTTCATCACTCTTAGTGATAATGGCTACCAGCCGTGAGAAAAAGGCTGATCTTGCGTAAACGCGCACCCCAGCGGCTATTGCGAATTGACGGGTCTCATCATCGACGTGACTGAAAAACCCGACTCTTGGCGCCTCGATCCGCTCGAGCGTTTCGATGACGCCGGGTCGAGAGAGATCTGCCACGACCAAGTCGGCATCCGTTTCGGCCAAGGCCCCGGCGGATGAAACAAAGGTGATGTCGATCTCTGCGCCGAGGCCCCTGAAACGAGACCTGTCCATCAGGTCGGGGACATAGGCAACGACTCTCACTTCGAGCGTCCGTGACGAGATCGATGATCCATGACTTTTGCCGCCCCCCAAGCGAGCCCAACATCGACAAGTGACTCATCGATGTCGCTCCAATTCGCAGGGGTCAGCCCGTAGACGTCGTCGGGAAACATCCGGCGAGCGTAGTCATCGCGCTCGACGATCCGGGCCCCGGCACCGGACAACACGGCGGACGCGAACTTTGTGGCGTCGCGCATGATCGCCAGCGGTGTATTTGCCTGCTCGTCGATGTCGGTTTGCAGTAGTTGCGTCAAGCGCGTAACCACGTACTCGGTAGCGCGGCCGGCGGCGGTGTGGGCGTCGGCACGAATGGCGTCGTTCATCTCGACTCGCTTCGCCACCAAGCGCTGCACCCACTCTGGTGTCACTCGTTCGACTGTTTCGATCAGCGCCCGCGAGTATTCGTCCATAGCGTAAATCCGCTTTACGGCTTCAAATTCGCGAGCACTTCATCCATTGTTGCAACCATGCCGCTATAGAAACGGCCGAATTCGCCATAAAGAGCAGATGCCTCGTCATATCGCATCGTGTAGACGGCCTCTTTCAAGTCGTCGACATGCTCACCGAAAAGGGTGACGCTCCACTCGTAATCGTCGAGTCCCGTTGAAGCGGTGACGAACTGCACAATGCGGCCCGCAAAACGACGCCCCGACATGCCGTGTTCGTACATCAGCTCTTTGCGCTTCTCGAATTCGAGGCGGTACCAGTTGTTGGCTTCACTACGGCGCTTTGTCATCGGATAAAAGCAGAACGCGTTGCGACCCTCCGGGGGAAGGTTGGGATACAAGCGCGGACGCTTCATTCCATCTGTTCCCTCAAAGTATTCGGACACCTCGGTGATCGAGACGTAACTGTCGACGACGGTCAGGCCGGCGGCCTGCAAACCGGTCTGCAACTTGCGCAGCTTCCACATGTCGGGCCCGAAGACCATGAAACACGCGTCTGCCTTGTGGCCGAGCATCGAGGCAGTTACGACTTGATGCTCCGACGCCTGCGCGTCTTTTACCGCCAACGAAATTGCTTCGGGATCAAGACGATCGGTTGCCTTCACAAACAGATGAAGGACGTTCCAACCCGTTTTCGGACCAAGCGGCTCAGACATTGACTTGAAGTCTATGGCGCGCAGAAGACACCGTGTTAGAAGCCAAATGGCACACTTGCTGGACGCGTGCTCTGAGCGGCACGGTGGTTGTCTACTGCCGCGTCGTTCCCTATAAGCGGACTTGTGGGAACGGGCGATGTCGTGAATGGAAGCGTTGACACTTCCAGCGGCGAAACTAGAAGCTCGCCCAAAGCACCGGCCAACTCCGCCGTTTCGCGCAACAGATCGTCAATACCCGGCCGATCCTGCCCTGCTGTCTGATCAGGGAGGACCCCTTCGGCTCGTCGCGGGGCCAGAGACTCGGCCCTATCGAAGGCTTCATCTGGGACAGCGCCTCCCGGGCCTGTCAGTATGACCGGCAAGTCAGGAGGAGCAGGAGGTAGCCCACCATTACCGGAGTCACCGTCGAGTCCGTCGTCGAATCCCTGCCGCCGCCCAATGCTGTCATCGAGCGGTCTGCGCTGTTCAGGAACGTCAGCGTCCAAGACTCGAGGACCACTCGCTCGAGTACCTGCTCGTTCTCTCAGCTTCTCGAGTTGCGTTGCAACGATTTCGACCAAGTCGTTGTAGCCAGTCTTCGACATTGCCCCGCGCGCCAGCCGCATCAGCTCAATCGACGTTTCGATGAATTGGTTTTCCAGTGCCTTACTGGAAGCGGAGAAAACCGTCGCCGCACGCACCGGCTGCCCGATCGCTAGCAATTCACTGCCGAATTCGAGAGCCAAGTGGTACCGAGTCGAGGCTGCTAATTCGGGGGCATCTATCACTTCCGACACCGCCTGCTCGATCGCTCGATCAATCGCCTTACCGGCCACGTCAAAATCCGCTGCTTGTCGCGTC
>JBBSGY010000253.1:0-4720 GCA_038253645.1 Acidimicrobiales bacterium | reverse complement strand
GAGTAGACGCGTGAGTGGCATGGTGACGCGCTCGGGGTGAAAGCGACTACCGAACACGACCCGGGCACGACCTTCGATTGCCGGCGCCAGCAGGCGTGGCCAGTCAGCTGCGTTGTATTCCAGACCGGCGCCCTGAATGATTATGAGGTCACCACGAGCTTCGGCAAGTCCGGTGCGAATCGCCGCGCCTTTGCCGCGGTTGTCCTTATGTTTGATCACACGGACCGTTGAGTCCTCGATTGCGCCGAGCACCTTGTCTGTTCCATCCGTGGAGCCGTCGTCAATAACGATGATCTCGAGCTCGAGATTTCCGGGAATCTCAGTCGTCTTCATGCGACGTAGGGCTTCGCCGACGTTGTTTCGTTCGTTGTAGACCGGCACGATCGCGGTCACACGGCTGTAGGGGGAGGGGGAAGGAAAAGGGGATGTGTTTTCGCTCATTGCCCACCAAGGTACTTGGCGATACAAATCGAGGGCTCAATAGCCGGCTGCCGGGTCAACTTTGCCCTGCAGCGGCTCACCGGCGACGAATCGCTGAACGTTGTCAGTGATTCGCATACTCAGTGCATCCCGAGAAAAATCAGGCGCATTTGCGGAATGCGACGTGATCAGCACGTTGTCGAAGGACCACAGCGGATGCCCGTCAGGAAGAGGCTCGGGATCGGTCACGTCGAGGCCGGCCGCGCCGAGATGGCCACTCGCAAGTGCCTCGATGAGTGCGTCGGTATCGACGTGTTGACCTCTTGCGACATTGATGAGCACCGCGCCACGCGGAAGCATCGCTAATTCACGCTTGCCGACGATCCCGACCGTATGCGGAGTCAAAGGCAAAGCAAGAATCAACGCGTCGGTCTCCGGAAGAACTTCGTGAAGCTTCTCGATCTGCAAGGTGCGAAAGCCCTCGATCGACGTGTCGGTCTTGCGAAGCACTGTGATGTTTGCACCGGCTGCCGACAAATGACGGATTGTATTTTGCGCGACGTCGCCGGCACCGAGCACTGTGACGTTGGACCCCCGCACCATGCGTGACCCGACGTTGTGCCACGACTTCTCACGAGCCTGCAGGACGGCGTTGCGAAACGCGGTAAGCAACAACATGAATGCATGTTCACCGGTCTCGGCGCCATAGGCTCCTCGTGCAGAAGTGAGATCTATCTTGCGCTCGAACAACGTCGAACCGAAATACGACTCCACACCCGCCCACGGAAGCTGCACCCATTTGATCGCCGGGTTTGCGTCGAGGATGCATTCGAGTTGGTCCGTGTTTCCGAGCGACAACCACACAATCGCGTTCGCGTCCGCAGTTTCCACAACCACCCCACCGCCGGCTTCAACCGCAGGAGTCAACGTTTCCTTAGAGAACGTTGACTTTGCCGGACTTGGTCCGAGTTCGATTGCTACCCGCGCTTCCATGGACGAGACCTTAGGGTCCGCACCCAAATAGTTTGGACATTTCACCGAAATGCGCGCAACCTATTTGGGTGCGGACCCTTAGGGCCGGCCGACTCCGGTGTATTCAAAGCCCTTGCGGCGCATTTGAACGGTATCCAGCAGGTTGCGGGCGTCGACGATAACGGGTGAGGCAACTATTGCCTTCACCTTCTCGAAGTCGAGCCAGCGGAACTCGTTCCACTCGGTAAGAACCGCAACAACGTCGGCGCCTTCCACAGCGGAGTACGCGTCGGCCGTTACTTCGATCTTGTCGAGCGTCGGGTGCTTCGGCGCGAGCGCTCGCGTCTGCGTGACGTCGTAGCCCTTTATTCTTGCACCCTGCGCAACCAGGCGGTCGATGACGTAGAGCGCCGGCGAGTCGCGAAGGTCGTCGGTGTTTGCCTTGAACGTAAGGCCCCAAACGCCAATCGTCCTGCCTTCCAGTGTTCCGCCGGCAGCAGCGCGAATCTTGTTCGCAATTGCGTCGTACTGGAAAGTATTTACGTCGACGACACTCTTGAGAAGTGCAAAGTCATAGCCGGCATCTTCCGCAATGCGCACAAGTGCGTGCGAATCTTTTGGAAAGCAGTTTGACAGAACGAGCCCGTTCGTCGTTACAACTTTGTGTGTGTCTCGCACTTCAAGTGAGTACACCATTCCGTCAAAGTGACGATGCGTAACATTTGTCACCCGGACCCACGCTGCGTTCTTGGAGTTGCGACGGTAGCCAGTTGCAGCGATTCGTTTTGCCTGACCATCGATCGACTCGAGAATCGTTTTCTGCTCGTCCTCCGGCACGAGCCAAAGCGCATCCTCGATCTGATTGGCACCTGAGATGCAGATCCAGTACGTGTCGACAGTCGACTTCGCCGTGCGCCCAACCTTGAGACGAGCGACAATTCCCAGGTCACCGAGGAGGCGCAGCATACCGTCCGCAAGCTGGCGAGACACCGTTCCGTATTCCATGACAACGCTCGGCCCTCGGGCAGTCTTCGACCAAGAGCCGTCTCCGTCCCACAGGCCGCGCAAGAGCGCCCGCTTAGCGGAGGGTGACGCGGCCCAAATCTCGTCCGGAATCACGTTTTTTCGACCAAAGTCTTCCGCAGAAGCGTCATCAATCTCAGCGCCATACGCCAGTGGGAAGTTTTGCGCGACAGGGAGCCAATCGTGCGTCGTAAGTTCGAAGCCAAGCTTGATATTCGGTTCACACCCGGGTATGCCGTTCGTCACAACGTACGGGTGATCTGCAGTCGTCGTGATGCGGCGCCCCATTTTGGTCTTGACTTCAACAATGTCGCCTTGATATTTACGCGCCGTAAAAACATCGATCGGGTAAAACTCAGGCGTAGGCTCGCCATCGCGCCACGACAGCGCCTCCCAGCCATCGGTTCCGTCACTCTCCACGGCTGCGAAAAGGTTCTCGAAACTAAGAAGCTGAATGAATTCATTTCGGCGAACGACTTTTCGGCGCACAAGAAGGGTCTCATTTCCCACAAAGCAACTTCCGCCCCATCCCGGGCCGGGTTTGAGAAACTCAAAACCGATGCGCTTGTCAAAACCCATACCGAGGGCGACTTCCTTGACGTCGGCGCCGACTGCCTCACACACATTCGCCATCGCGTTGATGAAACTGATCTTTGTCGCAAGAAACGCGTTCGACGCGTACTTGATTGTCTCTGACGACGCAGGGTCGGTGACTACAAGTGGCGCGTTGAGTTTGCTGAACAATTCCGAGACACGAATCGCTGCGTCCTTGTGATCCGAACCGATGACAATGCGATCGGGGTTCAGACAGTCATAAACCGCCGAACCTTCACGTAGGAACTCAGGGTTCGATACCACGTAAACGTCGCTGCGACCCATTGCAGCTTCAACAATCTTTGTGGATCCAACCGGCACGGTCGACTTGTTGATGACAACTGCCTCGTGACGGACGATCGGGCCGATCTCCTCCGCGGCGGACTGCACGTAGCTGAGGTCGGCTGAGCCGTCTTCACCTTGCGGTGTCGGAAGGCACAGAAAGACGAACTCCGCGTCGGCACACGCTGTCGAGGCTCCGAGCACGAAGGTAAGGCGGCCTTCGGCGATGCCTTCGGCAACCAGTTCGTCGAGACCGGGTTCGACAATCGGCACGTCACCTCTCGAAAGACGCTCGACTTTTTCCGGCACGACGTCGGCGCAGACGACGTCGTGCCCCAGGTGTGCAAGATAGGCACCCGTGGTCAGACCTACATAGCCCGTTCCTACTACGGCGATACGACTCATGTGTTCAGGGACTCCTTGGGAAGTGCGGCGCACCAATGGTCCGCCAGATGCACGTTTCATGCAATCTGAGCACGCGTTGACACCCCTCTTTACCTTATTCAGGCGGCCAGTTCTAACCTCTGACGGTGGAAGTCCGGCCGCGTCGGCATGGCTGATTTCCCCTGACTTTTGATGCCGGGGGTGTTGTCACCGACACTTCTGGATGCGTGAACCTCTAATGGGGACACGCGACTCCTTGGTTTCGGCCACCGAAAATCGCTCATTCGTAAGGTGGATAACGGCAAGCGCATTCCGGACTGGGCTTTCCTGGAAGAAGCGACAGGAAGGAATAGAAGTGGCAACACCCGAAGAGATCGATGTTCGGATCGGTCTGGACCTCGGCGAGGAGGAGCACTATGCGACGATGCTCGCCGACGATAGCGAGAAGCTTATCGCCAGATGCCTCGCCAATGATGAGGCTGACATCGAAGCGTTGACCGACATAGGCGAGAAGCACGGCAAGGCGGATCTCGTGATCGACCAACCCGGTTCGATCGCCCAGCTCGCCCTCGCGGTTGCATGCCGTCGAAGTGTTCCGGTTGCCTACATGCCCGGTCTCGTCATGCGCCGAGCTGCGGATCTGTATCCCGGCGAAGCAAGGACCTACCCGATCGACAGCCACGTGATCGCCGGTACCGCACGAACACATCGCAAGCAGGTCCAGAGGCTCGATGTCACCGACGAGGTACTCGAACAGATGCAAATCCTCAACGGCTTCGACATCGATCTCGGAGCAGATGTCACACGCGTTGCAAGCCGTTTGCGTGATGCACTTACAAGTACGTCTCCTGCTCTCGAACGCTCCCTTGACACACGTCTTTCCCACAGCAGCGTGCGTGCATTGCTGGCGAAGTATCCGACGCCGGCAGCACTGCGAAAAGCAGACAAGGCAAAGCTTGTCAAGACTCGTTCACCGCGCCTTGCGAACAAGATCGCCGATGTGGTGTTTGCTGCTCTTGACGCGCAAACCGTGATGGTTCCGACT
>JBBSGY010000252.1:0-4743 GCA_038253645.1 Acidimicrobiales bacterium | reverse complement strand
GATATCGCTCTCCCCATTCGAGTTCGAATTCATCGAGTGCTCCTGCTGCGGCATCGATTGTTGGTGCTGTGTAGAGCGGCTTCAGCGCAGTGCAGATCTTCTTGCGGTCCTTGAATGACACGTAGCGCACCGAGTTGCGAATGAGGTGCACAACGCAGGTCTGCACCGTTGCTTGTGGCCAGACGGCCTCGATGGCATCGGGGAAGCCGGTGAGGCCGTCGCAGCAGACAATCAGCGCGTCAGCCACACCCCGGTTCTTGAGTTCGGTCAAAACGCCGAGCCAGAACTTGGCTCCTTCTTCTTTCTGCAGCCACATGCCCAGCACCTGTTTGCGGCCGTCGACGTCGACGCCCATGGCGATATGCACGGCTTTGTTGATCACCATGTGGTCGTCGCGTACTTTCACGACAATGGCGTCGAGATACATGATGGGATACACCGAATCGAGAGCCCGTTCCTGCCAAGCTCGCAGCTCAGGCAGGATTGCGTCGCTGATCTTGGAGATGAGTTCGGGCGACGTTTCGACGCCATAGATCTGCTGAAGATGATCCTGCACGTCGCGGGTGCTCAGGCCCTTGGCGATCAAGCCGCAAACCAATTCGTTGAAGCCCTCAATTCGACGAGCATGTTTGGGCACGAGCTTTGGTTCGAAGTTGCCGTTGCGATCTCGCGGCACCTCTAGGTCGACATCGCCAGCGTCGGTCAGCACCCTTTTCGGCGACGTGCCGTTGCGCGAATTACCTGATCCTCGACCGCCAGGGTCACCCTTTTCATAGCCCAGGTGGTCAGTTCGCTCAGCGTCGAGTGCTGCTTCCATGATCTGTTTGACCAGGCCTTTCAGCACGCCGTTTTCGCCGAGCAGCTCGAGCCCTTCGTCCTGCACGCGGCCCATGATCTCGGCCAGTGCACTATCGGTGAGCATCGTTTGCTTCTTCTCTGTCTTCATCTTGCGGTTCTTTCCGACGGCCATGCCGCCTTGGTTAGCCGCTCTTACACAGAGAATTCAACAGGCCCGCGCTACGCGCCGTCCTCGCTCCAAGAGGGAAGTGTCATACGGACGTCTTGAAATGGCGCGATACCGCCGCTGCGTGTTCCACAAGTCGTCGAAGCGTCGGGGCTACTGGTTCCGCTTCCAAAGGGGTGCCATCGCCGAAGGCGATCTCAAATTTAAAGGTTTGTTCGAGCGTCTGCAAGCTTTCATCACTCCGTGCTTGTGAAGATACGCGAAAAACCTCAGCGCCATCCTGTAACGGACACTGATGGTCAGCAGGGTTCAGAAAAATTCGTGACAGCGGGTTTTCCGAGTGGTCCCCTACTAATCTCGCGAATAGCGCACCCAATCCAACCCCCGAATGAGCCGACCCAACTGGTATCACCAACCGGTGCTTGTCGACGATATCTAATCGGTGAAGACGCCATAGATCGTCATCCCCTCCTTGCCAGGGCTCGAGGCTACGTACCAAATCGCGGTCTTTTTGATTAGCACCCTTCAGAGCCGTGCGAAGTTTGGCACCGTAACCCTCCCGCTTGTCCGCGATTGGGAAGAACGTATGGTCCCCCGGATTGCCACCCGCTCGCTCAACAAGCGCCCACGCTAGATGATCGAGCCCGCTGCGAGCATTGTGAATAGCGTCACCAATCAGCAAGGGCCAATTAACGGGAGGTTGCGCTCGGACACGCACCACGTAAGAAAGGTCTCCATTGCCTTGTTCTACATGTTCCACAATGTACGGCGACCTATCGAAAAATGCGGCTACTTCATCCTCAAGTTCGTCAACGAAAACCAGAGCCCGTTCAAACTTGATCACACATACCTCAAGCGTTTGTCCTCATCGAGTACACCTTAAGTACACCTTACGCATCGCACAACTGCACACGCCGGCACGAAGCCTGAAACACACAACTGCAGGTCGCAGAGATGCACACACCCGACAAAACCCCTGTAAACAGGGGACGGTTGCCTTAAACTCCTCGGTTGTCTAACCATGTCGCTAGGCGGTGGAGCACTTCTAGCGGCAACTCGACTCGGCAATCCTTCACATAGACGCCCGCTTCATCAACAATGCCGTTGATCCAAAGCGCAGTTGGCGTTGCCCGATAGCAACTAATTGCACGGCTCGCCGTGAAGTCATCAGCGTCGTTCATGCGTAGTCCTAGGCGGGCCAGCAGGGCCGTCCGGGCACGCGCCACTTCGCTCGAACTGTGCAACAGCTCGGCCCTTGCCTTCAGATAAACCCCCTCACCTGTGCCGGCAGGTGCAGTGGAGTCGTATACGACTCCAACCAGCAGTGGGTTAGTCGCCAAGTTCGCCGAGTGCCGACTCGCAGGATCGGAGGCCCAATAGAAGTTGCCCTGCTCATCGAATGAGCAGTACACCGGTGAATTCCAAGGCTCCCCATCGAGGGAGCTCGTAGCAATGGTTAAGTACTGGATGTCGAGCAAGATTGCGCGAGCCCGCTCCTCGAGTGCGTCCGTCATGACCTCCTCTCCTTCGCGACTGATTTTACGCAGTTGGCTCTGGGCATGATCAGTATTCATCCGGACGAAGGATGGTTGTCACTGACCGGTCCGCTTCGGTCAGCACCCACAACTGGCAATCACCGACCATGTAGGACGACATGATGCGGGAGCCGTCCTTGAGGGCCAATACGTTCTCGCGAGCGTCTTCAGCTGAAACGTCACTCCAATCGCCTAGGACATGACGATCGAGCAAGGTCGTCGGCTCGACTTGTGCGTCACGTAGCAGTTCCAAAGCACCCGGCGTTGCAACAAGGCGCCCAAGAGGGAAGACTGGCCTGGGGAAGCGCACTCGGGCATCGAGTTCGAAGTCCATCACGCCGCCTTGCCGGTACAGCAGTTGTACAGCAGAGCGGTTCGACAACGTGAGTTGACGCACGACGTCCTCGGACAAGAAGCCGCAGATGAGCGACGAAGTGCGTCCTGGTTAGACGGCGTCGAACGCCTGTTGGACCTCTTAAACCCCCCGGAGGCGAGAGCTTCATACGGGTTCGAGTCCCGTCCCGGGCACTATCTCAATGCTATTGATCCTGGTCACAGGCTTGCTCATTCGCTTTCGTTCTTTGATTGGTTTGACGGTTCGGTAGTGGTGCACCTTCGGGTGCACCGTCGGCGTCTGGGTTCGGTCGTTCCGCACTGCCGAGAAGGTCGTCGATGCGGCTGAGCGCGTGGCTCACGAGTGGGTCGACAACGTGGGTGTACAGGTTGGCTGTCAGCGTGATTGTGGAATGACGAAGGATGCGCATGAGCACCCTCTGGTCGACGCCGAGGCCAAGCAAAATTGACGGAGTCGTGTGGCGGAGCTCGTGAAGGGTGACCTTCGGGATCCCGGCTGAGCGGCACGCCTTGTCGAGGAATCGGTTCGCATCGCTTTGCCAGATCGGGGAACCGTTGGGCCGGGTGAAAACTAGGCCCCACTCCTCCCACATGGACTGAGCGTGCTTCCGCTGTTGCGCTTGTTCCTCTTGACGGGCAGTGAACACCTCGGCGCAGAAGTTGGGAATGGGCAGTGTCTGCTTCGATGCCTTGTTCTTGGGCTCGGGCTTGATGACCCATTTCCCGCTTTGGCGTTGAAGGGTCGCGTCTATTCGGACCTTTCGGTTCGTTATATCGAGCGATGACCAGCGCAAGCCGAGCCCTTCCCCGGGCCGAAGTCCGAGAGTCAGCAGAGTCCGAAAGAGTGGTTCGAACACCGCAGTGACGCCCTCGTCGAACTCCCAGGATCCGGGCCTTACATCCAGTCCGCCTTCAGCACCTCTTCACTCATTAGTTGCCTCCGTTACGTAGAACACCGGTTCTCCACCCTCGATCTCACCGTCACCAAGTAGACAGAGGTGGGCGTGTCGAGCTGGTCGCTCCGAATCTACGTACTGGTCTTCGACCGGCATCCAACTGTTGACCCAGGTGTCGCGCATCGCTTCACTGTCGCGTGCGATGCCACGGGCAAGTCGTACTTCATAAGGAGAATCAACCCACACACGATAGGTGGAGAGATCGCGAAGGGGTTCCGATGTCGAATAAACGCCTTCGACGATCAGGATTCCCGTTGGAGGAACCTCATGCCATTCAGCTAATGCGTCGACACCCCAGTCGTATCGCTGGTAGCGCCCGGCCACACCTCTTTTGAAAGGCGCCATGACCTGTTCACGGAGGCGCGTGCGATCGAAGTTGTCACCGGGGCCAGGTTTCTCGGGGCGGTTCGCCGAGGGGAGATAGAAGTCGTCAATCTCGACCACCTGCGCGCCGGGCCACCCATCGGCCAGCAACTGAGCGAAAGTAGATTTTCCAGATCCTCCTCGGCCGTCGACAGCCACGATCGGATGTGAACCTCCCGAAGAATGAAGAATCGCCTGGCGCACCATGTCCACGTCGACCGGCGTACCCCTCACAGCGAAATACCATCTCCGTCGCTCAAGGACCCCCCGGTGAGCCCCCGGGATGTGACGTAGAACACCGGTTCTCCACCCTCGATCTCACCGTCACCAAGTAGACAGAGGTGGGCGTGTCGAGCTGGTCGCTCCGAATCTACGTACTGGTCTTCGACCGGCATCCCGGTGGAATTGCGAACCCTCTCGAGGTCATGGAGTAGCTCACGTATCTGCTTTGCATCAAGGGTCTCGACGAGGCGCATTGACCGACCCCCGGAGTCCACTACAGCGCCCGAACCTGGACCCAGGTTTCGCGAGCATTCCTTCTTGAGCCATGTACGCCATTTCCAAGCACTTT
>JBBSGY010000251.1:0-4783 GCA_038253645.1 Acidimicrobiales bacterium | reverse complement strand
CCACGCTCGGCAGCTGGTCGACATCGCCGACAAAAAGCAGGTGTGCACCCGGTGCAACCGCTTTCACGAACTTGTTGGCGAGCAACACGTCGAGCATGGATGTTTCATCGACAACGACAAGGTCGGCGTCGAGTGGTTTGTCGCGATCGAATGCAGCGTCGCCACCCGGGCGCAACTGCAAGAGACGGTGGATCGTCGCGGCTTCATAACCGGTGAGCTCAGCCAATCGTTTCGCTGCCCGACCGGTCGGAGCGACGAGCATCACCTTGGCCTTCTTCGCTCGCGCCATTTCGACGATCGCCCGAACCGTGAAGCTCTTGCCGCAACCCGGACCGCCGGTGAGCACGGACACGCGTTCCGTCAATGCCAGACGCACCGCATCTACCTGTTCCGGGGCGAGCGCGACACCACTCGTGCGCGCGAACCACGCAAACGCAGCGTCCCAATCCAACTTGGCGAACACTGCCAGGCGGTCAGCATGTGTGGTCTGTAGTGCGCGCAGCGACGAAGCAAGTGCTGCTTCTCCGCGGTGAAACGCCAGCAGGTAACACGCTTCGGTGGGCTCGCCGGCGCGTGTGCCCGCGCGTGTACCTGCGCGTGCGCCGGGAACCGTCTCGCGTTCGATGCCTTTCTCGGTCACAAGCTCGTCGAGACACGTGACGATCAGTGGTTCGTCGACATCGAGAAACTCACGGGCCTTGTCCACCAATTGCGGTTGCGGCAGGTAGCAATGACCATCGTTCGTCGCTTCGGACAATGTGTACTGCAAGCCCGCCTTGACCCGCTCCGGGCTGTCGTGCGGTATTCCGACCTGCTGGGCAATCGTGTCCGCGGTCTTGAAGCCAATGCCCCACACATCGGTCGCCAACCGATATGGCTGGTTGCGAACGGTCGAGATAGCTGAATCACCGTAGAACTTGTAGATACGCACGGCCAGCGACGTGGACACACCCACGCCCTGCAGAAAGATCATCACCTCCTTGATTGCCTTTTGCGTTTCCCATGCGTGAGCAATCGACGCGCTGCGCTTCGGGCCAAGACCGGAAACTTCGACCAGCCGGGCCGGTTCCTCCTCGATTACCTCCAACGTGTCGAGCTGGAAGTAGTCAACAATGCGTTCGGCGAACTTTGGCCCGATGCCCTTGATCAGGCCAGAGCCGAGATAGCGGCGAATACCTTGGATCGTGGCGGGGAGCACGGTTGTGAAGCTCTGTACTTCGAACTGTTTGCCGTATTGCGGGTGAGCTTTCCACCAACCGACGAGCCGGAGACTTTCGCCGGGCTGCGCACCCGCAAGTGGCCCGACGACGGTCAAGAGGTCGTCGCCGGAGTGTCCTTTCAACGCAACCTTCACGACGGCATAACCGGTCTCTTCGTTTGCGTACGTGACGCGTTCGAGCACCGCGTTCTCGAGGACCGACGTTTTGGGCGCGTCGGGCACGACCGGCTTCATCTCGTTGCGTACCTACGCTGCTCGCTGTTCGCTTTTCGCTGCTCGGGAGCGATGTTACTTCTTCTTCCTGCGACGTATCTCGGCAAGTGACACGACACCTTTGGGTGACCGGGCGGCAAGGGTATCGATGCCACCGCCGGCATTGACCTCGTCGACAAATGCCTGCACCGCCTTGTCGTCCAACATGTCGATGCCCCGTTCCTCCATGGCGGCGGCCATGAGTTTCGCCGGACCCCACGATGATTTGTCATCATCCGCTGTTTGCAGCTCGTGTGACCAACGATCGATCGATCGATCGATCGTTGAGTTGCCGCGGTTGCATCACCGACAACTTCGCGACGCTCGTCGACAAATGGAACCCATGCCTTGAGCAGCGCGGGGAGATTGGCCAAGTCTTCGCGATCGGCCATGAGCTTGCGCGGCGCCCAGTCGACACAGAATATTTCGGCCATCGTCGGGCTGAACCGCAGCTGCTCACCGGTTACATAATCCGTCGAATACCGCAATATCTGCTCGGCAAGGTGCTCCGCGACATCAGCGTCGAAGAGTAGCGCGGCCTTTGTTGCATTTGCCGACGCGAGGAACTCACCCACGAGTGCGTCCCGATCCTGTTCTGTCACCTCGGGACGATCGGGCAATACAAAACCTTCAGGCAGCGTCCGGATACGAGCCAGCGACAGCGCACGAAAGCGCGAGAACGTATCTTCGACCGGTGGTTGCCAGGTGCTGTCGGTCGCCTCGAACGCGGCCAGCAAGATTGCCCGCGCCTCGTCGAGCGGCAAATCACGGAGTATTCCCCTCGAGTCGTCACGCTTCGCGTAGGCGGTTTCGACCGCGTCCAGACGGTCGGGCATCACGAACGTGTCTTTCGCTATACCGCCGAGGTTGTGATCGATGTAGACGTTTACCGTGCGGGGCACGGTCGGGTGATCGAATTCGATGTTGATGGCAACGCCGTCGTCGTGCATCGGCTCACTGAGTGCGATTGCGCGCTTCGGGCGTGCGGCCCGATCTGATCCAGCCACGGCGGCATCGTGATACCTCGCGCCTGTACTTCGGCGATCGCCTGGTTGGCTTGATCTCTCAACGATTCGGGTGCCACGGCCCCGACTGCGCAGAGCAACGTAGTGCTGACCCGCGAATTGCGCTCGACGAGGTAGCTGATCAGTCCCCCACCCATAACCTCGTCGACGTCGGCGTCCACGAGGTAGCGCCCGTACCAGAGACCCAAGATGTCAGACCCGAACATCTCTCCATCGAGACCGGTGTCGAGACGTTTGACGTCTTTCTGGGCTGAGGAGAGCAGACGGTCGAACACGGCATGAAGATTGTCCAGCTCGTCCGTGGCGAGGTCGACAGAAAGCCGGTGCCGGCGTGCCGACAGCGACGGAATGCCAGAGCTGCTTGGGCTTTTCGTACCCTTGTTCGGCTTGTCACGCTTGTTCGGTTTCGGCTTTGCCATGCAGAAAATCTACCCGGGCTTTCCGTGTAGCTGGCAATCGACCGGAGCCTTCGGTTACGTGTTGAAACTCACGGCGCAACTCCTTGTCACGCGTACCGCGTACCGCGTACCGCGTGCCGCGTGCCGCGTGCCGCGTGCCGCGTGCCGCGTAGCTAGGCGCTGTCGGCTGTGAATACGCGGATTTGTTTGATTTACTCGCCAATTGCATTATGGGTGGGTGACAACCCCCATGAGCGCCCCGAGGTACAACAGGACCGATGCGCTTATAGCAACTGCGGCGGCAACTGCAGCCGTGTTCCTCACTTACTCCCACCACGACATGGCGGCCGACGCCGTCGACCGGCTTGAGACCGCAGCGGACGAATGTGTTCCTGGAGAGGCGGGCCTCAATCCGAACGATGTCGTTCGTGGTGGCAGCGAACCATTTGAGCACCAAGAACTTTCAGGGCCTTGTGCTACAAGTAGTGAAAGACAAATCGGGACAACCGTCAATCAGAGTGACAGGCCCGGGCGTGCATGACATATGGATCCGCTGCTGCGTGTCGATGGTGTACAACGGTCCCGATCCCGCGAATCCGAATGTCCATTCCGCCGGCTTCCATTTGCGAGATGGCGTAGACGCCGTCACTTACGTGATCACCCAAGACCAAGGGACCGGTCAGCCGGCGAGGAAGGTCACCGGCTCCATAATAACAATGCTTTCAGACGCGGGCGCGGTCGACGGAATGGTGAGCACAGCGCAATTCGGTCCCATGCAATCGTTTAGCGTTCCAGCCGGCGCGACGCGTTCCGTCAGTCGTTAACCGCCGGGAGATTTCGCAATCGTTCAAACGGCACACGGTGCTGTCGCGAAAGTTCATCATCGTCATCGTGAGATGCCGTGCAGCGTGAAAGATCGTCATTGCCGGCTCACGGAACGTCTACGCCTTGAACCGGCAGGGCGCCAACGCTTCTGATCTGTGGCTTGATCAGTCCCCCCGCCCATAACGTCGTCGACGCCGGCGTCTTGCTGAATGGCAAAAATTCAGTGGCAACCACCCTTTGCATGGAACTCAACTGGGTATTAATGTATTACATTAATACGCCGATGAGGATCCATAAGACGGCCTTTAAACATGGTGTTCAAGAAGAAGGCATTTGGCATGCAATCGACAGCAGCATCGCTTCACGCCATGACCTTGAGGCCACAGTTTTATGACCTATTGGAAGATTGAAGATTGAGGAGCAACAAAATGACAAGAACCAAGAAGCCGACGGAATACAAGACCAAGGGCGGAACGGTCTTGAGCGACGATGAGATCGAAAAGATGTCAGAGGAAGTCGCACAACGCGAATATGACGTCGAGCAGATCAAGGCTCGTCGCGGTCGCCCACGCCTTGGAGACAAACCTTCAGCGGTCGTACCGGTCAGAGTTGATCCAGACATGCGAGCGGCATTGACACATCGCGCAGAACATGACCACTCCACCGCGAGTAAAGTAATTCGCGAAGCCCTGCGCGAGTATCTCGCCAAATCCCGCTCGTAGGGTCCGCACGGATGAGGTGATTTATGTCGCAGCCGACACGGTAATGGCAACTGGGAGTCTCGGCCGCAACAGCTCTACAACGCGATTACACCGACGTAAACGGTCCTGTGGTGCTCGTGTTCGCGATGCGGTCCTCACGTCTGTGCAGTGTTGCCGCAGCGGCGATCGCAGGAGAGCTAACTCCTTTTACTTTCCCTTTAAGGATCTTGGACCTCTGAAACAGCAGGAGAGAATGTGTCGGGATGGGTGCTTGGTAGGCAGCGACCTTCACAACTCACAAATCCCGTCGAGTCCGCGCATGCATGTCTCCACCGATTCCTCGGCATTCCTTCCCGCCGTATG
>JBBSGY010000250.1:0-4795 GCA_038253645.1 Acidimicrobiales bacterium | reverse complement strand
TCCATTCGAAGAAGGGTTGGCAACTGGTTCATCGCTGTGCTCGTTGTGGAGCGCGATCGGTTAATCGAGTCGCGGACGACCCAGTACAGCCGGACGACATGACGGAAGTTGCGAAACTGCCGTGCGAATAGGCTACGAAGGACCCTCACTTGAGTCCTTCGTAGCTCAACTACACGACCCTCTGTGCCAGATAGACGATGCATCCGACACTTCAGTGCTCCGTACTCACGGGCTATTAAATTAGTGGAAGTCGCGGCTTTTTAGAGCTCCTTGGCCTCTCAGTGATAGTGCTTCGAGTTTGTCGGCGACGATGTTGATCACGCCATCGTATCGTTCGAGTTTTCCCCGTACGATCATCGCCGGTGCACTACGCGCGACGCGTCGGTGACGCGCCCACAAGCCTTTTGAGCACACCACATTTGCCATTCCTGTTTCATCTTCAAGGTTGAGAAATGTGACGCCTTGCGCAGTCGCCGGGCGCTGCCTGTGGGTGACCACTCCCCCGATGAGCACGCGGCTTTCTGCCTCTGCCTCTTGGAGTTCTGAGATCGGGATCGCGCCTCTTGCATCGAGAAACGGACGCGCGAATTCGACCGGCGAATGCGTAACAGTTACGCCTGTTGCCCAAATGTCCGCGCTCGTCTTCTCTATTTCCGTCATTTGTTCAAGACGCGGCGCGTCAGCACCGGTGACAACGCCCTGCAAACGCCCGGGCTTCGACTGGACAACCGAACCTGCAGTCCACAGCGATGAGCGGCGGTCGACGCCCAAGCATTCGAACGCGCCTGCCGTTGCAAGGGCTTCGGTCTGCGGCAATGTGAGCTCTGCCGCGCGCACAACTTCTTCCATGGATTCATACGGCTTCGCATTTGCAATCCGTTCGGCGACGGGCAAGCCAATGTGCCTGACATAATCGATACCAAGCCTCACTGCTCCGTCGCCGGCACTTGGCGTGGCTCCGCCGGCACTTGGCGTGGCTCCGCCACGACGAACGACCGACGTCATTGCGTGGCTGTCGTTGACACTCGGGCCGAGCACGACAACACCATGGCGTTGTGCATCGGCAACCAGAGACTGCGGTGACCAAAAACCCATCGGTTGTGCTTTCAGCAACGCCGCAAGAAAGCACTCGGGGTAGTGGTACTTCAACCACGAGCTTGAATACACGAGATACGCAAAGCTCACCGAGTGACTTTCGGGAAATCCGAAGTTCGCAAACGCGAGCAACTTGTCGTATATCTCGTTTGCAACGTCGTCCGTCACGCCGCGCTCGGCCATGCCTGTGTAGAGCCGCTCCTTCAACCGTTCCATCTTTTCAACCGAACGCTTTGAACCCATGGCTTGACGGAGCTGGTCTGCGTCTGATGCGCTGAAACCTGCGATGTCAATTGCCATCTGCATCAGCTGTTCTTGAAATAGCGGAACGCCGAGTGTTTTCTTCAACGACCTTTCGAGCAACGGATGCAGATAAGTAACCGGCTCACGTCCGTTGCGTCGCCTTATATAAGGGTGAACCGAACCACCCTGAATAGGGCCGGGACGAATGAGAGCAACCTCAACGACAAGGTCGTAGAAAACGCGAGGCTTGAGGCGCGGCAAAGTCGCCATCTGCGCGCGACTTTCCACCTGGAACACACCGATCGAATCGGCGCGCTGCAACATCTCGTAGACCTCATCTTCTTGCGGAATGGTTGCGAGATCGACCTCGATACCGTGATGTTCGCGAACCATGTCGACCGCATAGTGCAACACCGACAGCATGCCGAGACCGAGTAGGTCGAACTTCACGAGGCCGACGACTGCACAGTCGTCTTTGTCCCACTGCAGAACGCTGCGGTTCTCCATTCGCGCCCATTCGATCGGACATACCTCGACGATCGGACGGTCACAAAGCACCATTCCACCGGAGTGAATACCTAAGTGACGCGGAAAGTTCTGCAACTCCGACGCGTAGTGCATGACGTTTGCCGGAATGTTGTTTTCATCATCCGATTTCAGTGGTGACCAGCTGTCGAGTTGCTTCGACCATGCGTCTTGTTGACCAGGTGAGTGTCCGAAAGCCTTCGCCATGTCGCGAACTGCTGACTTCGGACGGTAGGTAACTACGTTGCATACCTGTGCGGCGCGGTCACGTCCGTAACGTGCGTAGACGTATTGAATTACTTCTTCGCGGCGGTCACTTTCGATGTCCAAGTCGATGTCAGGCGGCCCGTCACGCTCAGGTGCAAGAAAGCGTTCGAAGAGAAGCTTCAAACCAACTGCATCAGCGTTTGTGATACCGAGCGCATAACACACCGCGCTGTTCGCAGCCGATCCCCTGCCTTGGCAGTAGATGTCGGAGCGACGACAGAAATCGACGATGTCGTGCACGATCAAGAAGTAACCGGGAAAGTTGAGTTGCTCGATGAGTTGGAGTTCGTGGTCGATCTGTTTGTAAGCGTCTTTACGTTTGTCTCGCTCGCCATAACGACGCAAAGCCCCTTTGTATGTGAGTTGGCGCAGCCAGGTTGCTTCGTTATGACCGTTGGGAACCTCGCAGTCGGGCAGGTTGGGTGCAACGAGATGAATGTCGAACGCGCACTCTTTTCCCAGTTCGTGTGCCTGTGCAATCGCAGTCGGATAACGGGCAAACATCGCTGCCATCTCTGCACCGGAGCGCAAGTGCGCCGTAGCCGCTGCAGGAAGCCATCCGTCGATGCCGTCTAAATCGCGCCGCGCGCGAACTGCTGCGATCGCAGTTGCAAGATGCCGACGCGCAGGAGTTGCGTAGTGAATGTTGCCGGTTGCGACAGTCTTGATGTTGTTACGCGTTGCAAGCGCTGCCAGCGCATCGTTGCGATCTGCATCGAGCGGCAGACCGTGGTCCCACAACTCGACAAATGTGTTTTCACGACCGAAGACATTTGCCAGTCTTTGCAACTCATATCCTGCCGCTCTTTCGTCCCCGTTGATCAGAGCATGCGGAACAACGCCTTTTCGACAACCGGTGAGCACCACCCACTCGCCGCCGTGCGCGCTCGCGAGTTCATCGAAAAAGAACACGGGCTTGCCTTTTTGCTTGCCGCGCATCTGCGCTTCACTGATGACACGGCTGAGGCGCGCGTAGCCGCGCTGATTGCGTGCAAGCACAACGAGATGCCGACCTTCAGGGTCGGGTACACCGTTTTGCGGGCGTGTGAGCCCAAGACTCAGCTCCGCGCCGAACACTGTTTGCAGACCAACGGCGGTTGCAGCTTCTGCGAAACGCACGATTCCGTAAAGGCCATCGTGGTCGGTGATCGCAAGACTGGTGAGCCCAAGTCGAGCGGCTTCTTCGGCGAGCTCCTCGGGATGCGAAGCACCGTCGAGAAAGCTGAAGTTGGAGTGACAGTGCAGCTCACCATAAGGAATGGTGGCCTGCTTTGAAAGGACGGAAGGCGGCATGTAGGGCATGCGCTTGCGCGACCAGGCAGGGCTGTCGCCACCATCGCCTTCCATTGGCTTGTTGGTCTGATCGCTGGTGTCGACCTTCAGCGGCCGCTTAGGACGCCCACCCGAAAGCCGCCTTTCCAGCTCAGACCACGGCATATCCGGATTGTTGAAACCCATCCCAAGAGTTTATCGAACACTTGTTCGATGTGAATCCACCTCGAGACATTTCTCCATGAAACATTTCTCCACGAGATATGTGGGAAAAGGTCGCGCGCTAGGGCGGCGTCGATGCAATTCAGGGCTCATCCGGTGATCTCGCCGGCGAAATCTCGAGAACTCCCTGGTGAAAGGTGACCAACAGACGAAAAGACCATCCAGTAGGCCGGGCGACCTACCGATACGAACTTGTGGCCACGGACCGGCGACACAGGGCAGGAGCCGCCCGACGTATATTCACGCGCGCCGGCGCAGCAGTAGCTGTGGCCGTAGTCGCCGTCGCCACCATGTCCCTATTTGCAGACATGCGGTTTACTCTCGCTTGGTTCGCCACCGTCGCCTTCGTTGCAACCGCAGTGGGTGCAGTTGCATATTCCGTGGTCTTGCGCGTCAAAGACCGCTTTGAAAAGACCGAGGGTGACAAGCGCTACCTCGAAGATGAAGCCCTCTGGCTCCTTCGTGAGAAGCGCAATGTGCAGTATCAAGGCGATCGAGTCCGCCGGATTCTCGAGAACGCCGCCGATGGATATGTCGAGATTGGCCGCGCCGGAAAGATTCAGGGTTGGAACTCAAAGGCCGCCGAGATGTTCGGCTGGTCTTCTGAAGATGCGATCGGCAAGACCGCGATCGAAATGCTCTCGCCCGACAACGCCACCACGCTTGCGTCCGATGCCCTGGAGCAGCTTTGGGGCTACGAGGGTCGCTTTGAAGGCCTGCGAGTCGAATTCATGGTCCTGCACCGCGGGGGCCACGTGTTCCCCGCCGAGATGACAGTGTGGGTTGACGAGTACGACATCGAGCCGCGCACGTGTGCGTTCATCCGTGACATTACTGTTCGCAAAGCCGCAGACGACAAGCTGCAGGCCGCTCTTGAGGACGAGCGCCAAGCGGTGCTGCGATTACAAGAGATCGACAAGGCAAAGAACGATTTTGTTTCGTCGATCAGCCACGAGTTGCGCTCGCCGTTGACGAGCACTCTTGGCTATTTGGAAATTCTCGGCGATGGCGGCGCAGGAGCACTCAACCCTGAGCAGGCTCATATGGTTGAGATCGCCGACCGAAATGCAAAGCGATTGAAGACTCTTATCGAGGATCTTCTCACGCTTTCACGGATCGAATCCGGTGCATTCGGTGTGAAGTTCCGCCCGGTTGAGATCAGTGCGGTAAT
>JBBSGY010000249.1:0-4797 GCA_038253645.1 Acidimicrobiales bacterium | reverse complement strand
GGGCTCGTGGTTACCGAAACAAGCGCTACATGATCACGATTGTGTATCTCATCGCCGGAAAGCTGCCGCTTCCGACATTGTCACGACCACTCTCCGCTACCCACACGATCTAGCGAAGAGCCAGCCTTAGGCCTTTGCCAAGGTGAGGGTCGCGGGTTCGCCCGCTGCTTGCAGCGCAGCGCGCTGGGCCGTCGTCCGCTCCAAAGGAAACCGCAAATCAATGGACTTTTCGGGCTGTTCCGGTCTTCGATGATCCCGACGCAGCCCGTTACCGAACATCTGTCTTGTCGCACGCGCCGGCTAACTCACACACCACGGGATTTTCCGGCCGGCCTTGCTGCCGGTCTTCAAGCTGAACGTGGTAGTTGACAACTGCCTTGGATGAGATGCCACCAGACGATGCCAGCATCGAAGAAAATTCCTCAGCTCTCGCCGCCGAACGGGCCTGCGGATCGGGCAATTCGGCATTGTCACGAATAGCGAGCTGGTCAGCCGGCTTCCACTGCGCCAACCACGGGGCGTCGAAAACAATCCACGGCTGACGGGACTGTTGAAAACTTCCGTAATGAATGCCGCCGTGATCGACGAAATACACGCCACGCGTGCGGCTGAAGCAACCAAAGCCGGTGGCAAACCCGCAGAGCCGAGCACGGGTGAGCTATGGCCGGGAGAATTGAGTCAATGCGAGTTGGCCGTATCGACCACTATGACGCTTGTGGGTCGAAGTCCGGTGTACGTGGACACCGGGGTTGTGACCCCAGCGGGCCGAGTTATCCGAATAGCCACGACAACGCTGTAACCCGCGACAAACGAACAGCGTGCCGAAGCGGTGTCTGTGTCGTTGTCGCCATCCATGTTTGAGGACCTTGCTCTCAATTTAGAGCTATCCGTCAAGCGCGACACTCTCTGGGCGACGGCACCGCTAGCCCGACACCTTGCCGGCACTCTTAGGTTTCTTGTTGACAATGACAGTTCTGAACGTGGTCTCCCAGAGCTGCAGCCCCGGTTGTCGCGGCGAGGAAGTACGGAAACATCGATGCGCTCGCGCTGCTGTTCTTGTGCTGTCACGCAGCCCAGTCATCGCCGTCACAACTTGCGCTGACGCTGCGCTCTGTCGGGCGGCCTCACAACGGAGTCGAGCTGCTCGAGTCGGCCTCGGGTCGACCTGACCACTGACTCGTCGTCGAGTCCTGCCGCCACCGATGACCCGGTCGCGATCGTCTATCCGGCACAGAGTGCAGGCGATTCTCGATCAACGTGGCGCTGGCAGCGGCGTTACATATGACTCAAGCGTCTGACACGGGGGATTCGAACGATTCGAGGAGTTCGCCGACCGCGATTAGCGGCCTACCATTCACATAAATGACACAGCATCGAGATGTCGCCGTGGCGATCGCCGTTGAAGCGGGCAGGATCATCCGGTCGCAGTTCGGTCTTTCCGTCGATAGCACTTGGAAGGAAGATCGATCGCCGCTTACCGAAGCCGATATAGCTATTCATGAGTTGACAACGGCGCGACTTCGAGCCGAGTTTCCGAACTGCGTCGTGCTCTCCGAAGAGGGTACGCATGGCAATGCTACGGAATCGGACGAGGTCTGGGTATGCGATCCGCTTGACGGCACGACGCCGTTCATCAGCGGCTATCCGACGTCGGTGTTCGCTCTTGCGCTGTGTCGCAGTGGCGACCCAGTTCTCGGTGTCTTATTTGACCCGTACCTCGATCGTATGCTTGTTGCCGAGAAGGGTAGGGGCGCTGAGTTGAACGGCTTGCCGTCACACGTGAACGATTTTGCGAAGCTCGAAACTACGACGGTCGACGTTTCGAATCTGCCGCACGTAAAATATTTCGTTCCCGGGTTACACGAAGCAATTGCGCGCACGGGTGCGCGGCCGACGTCGCTGTACTCGAGTGCGTATGCCGGACTTTTACTTAGTGTCGGACTCTTCGCCGGTGTAGTTCTTACGCAAGATACCCCCTGGGATGGGGCTGCTGTGCAAATTGTCGTAGAGGAAGCGGGTGGCGTCGTCACAAGTATTTCCGGCGAGCGTCAGCGTTATGACCGGCCAATTGAGGGTTATGTCGCCAGCAATGGACGCGTTCACGAGGAGTTGCTCGGCATCATCGCCGAATTACGGGGCGAGTAAAGAGTTTCAACGCGACTGTCCACTCAGCGAATACTCCAGTTTCCTCCAGGCTTGTATGTTGCGCCGGTGCCACTTTCACCCAAGACACGTACCGGGATGCTGACTATGTGTCTCGCAACTGCATTTTGGGGAACTGCCGGCGGATTGGTCTCAGCAATTCATGAAAATGGCTTCGCGGCTGCCGCGTTGCTCGAATTGGTTACGGGCGTACTGCTCACAGCGATCGGGGTTGCTTCGGGAGCATCGTTGCGTGGCGCTCTTCGACGGCTGGGTTGGTGGCTTCCGTTGCTCGCTGTCGCCGAAGCAGCGAACGCTGCCCTGTATTTCGTTGCCCTGCACCTTGCCCCGATTGGCTTGGTGATGGCAATGCACCTCACGTCTCCAGTCATCCTCGCTGCAATAGGCGTCGCGCGCGGTACTCGAACAGGCTGCCGGCGTGAAATGGGTGCAATGTTGCTTGTCTGCACTGCAATCGTGATGCTCACTGCGTCGCGAACGGCGATTGCGAACGATTCACACGTGTTGGTAGGCATGTTCTTGAGTCTCGCCAGCGCGGCTTGTTTGGCTCTGTTCATCTCGATTGTGAAGCGGCTTACTCCGGATACGTCTCCCGTAATGGGAGCCGGAGTGCAAATGCTTGTTTCCGGGCTCATATTGAGCCCGGCACTGCTGTCGTTCCATTCGAGATCATCGGTCGCCGAGCTGCTACTCATTGCGCTTTTGCTGTTCGCCCCCGCGCCGTGGCTCTATTGGCGGGCGTTGCGGAATATCTCTGCGATCCATGGGGGAACCATTCAGCTTCTGGAACCGTTTTTCGGATCCATCGTTGCACTCGCTGTATACGGCACGCGTCCAGGCTTGGTCGAAGGCGTCGCCGCTTCATGCATCCTGCTTGCCTCCTGGCTCGAGACCGGTGCGACGGTGCAGCTCAACCTGCGTGAGCGACGTCTTTCGCTCGAGTAGGCGCTCACGTGGCTATCCACATTTCCGGAAAAACCGGCCGCACCGATGATTTTCGAAATCTGCGCCGGTCTAATTTTTCAAGCGACTCCAATTTTTCAAGCGACTCCAGGGGGGCATTTCCATGGCTCAGATAGCTTTTGTCAACCTCCCGGTCAAAGACCTCAACCGGTCTGTCGAGTTCTTTACCGCGCTCGGTTTTGGATTCAACGAGCAATTCACCGACGAGAACGCAACTTGCATGATTGTCAACGAAGGCGCCTATGTAATGCTCCTCGCTGAACGGTTCTTCGAGACTTTCGTGAGCAAAACGATTGCCGATGCGTCGTGTCAGACAGAGGTCCTCATCGCGCTGTCGTGTGACAGTCGTGAACAGGTCGACGACACAGTTCGTAGAGCGCTCGCCGCGGGCGGAATGCCCTCAAATGGCCCGAAGGACGAAGGCTTCATGTACGGGTGGAGCTTTCAGGACCCTGACGGACATAACTGGGAGCTGGTCTACATGAAACCGTCAATTGATTACGAAATGAAACTTTTCTGAAATAATCAGTTGTCGTTTCCCGTTTCGCATTGCAAACTATCGGAGGCGCTCCTGGCCAGTTCGGCGGGCAGGCGACCACGGAGGCGAAATTGTCAGTCCAGTCCAGCGCGGGCAAGTCGGCCCGAAGGCGAATCATTGCTGCGCTCGCATGTATCGCGCTCGCGACAGCCGTAACCGCGGTGACAAATGTGAGCAGCGCACATGCAGCTGACGCATCGTGCCAGTCGATCGGAAAAACCGTCCGCGATCCCAACGCAGGTTCGGTCTTCAAGGATGGGTTTCTGTGCCCGTCGGGAGCCGGTCATTTCTTTACCCCGCTGAGCGATCCGCAACCTCTCGAATTCGGCCAGATCTTACCCGGGACGAACTTCTTCCTTTGCTATTCGTCGTCAATGTCGCGCGCAGCCACCAACGGGCACTACCCACTGCTGACCGGTGAGCACACTGCGGCGCGCCCCCATCAACCAATCAATCAGGCGCGCGACACTGAGGTGTTTCAAGCGGAACACGGTTGGGGCTGGGTTTCGGATGAAGTCCTTGGTATCGCGGCGAACGTGAAGCCCACTCGGATCCCGGAGTGTTTTGACGCACAAACCCCAGAGTCACAGGCGGCGGCGAGGGCGGCTGCCAGTGCGCCGGTTCTTGCGACGACGACGCCATCACCGACCTGTACAAGACACCCGGGCATCTTTCAGCCGACGCTCGACGGTCCTGGTTTCAACCACGCTCATACCTACGACTGCGACCTCGTAACCGGCGCGGCCGCGATGTACGGGCTCAGCGGCGGCGGCGACGCATTCTGGCTTCAATGGCTCAGGCCGGCGGACGGGAGAGTCTCGGTTGTCTGTTCCTCCGACGTCAACGGTCACACATTCTTGCTTACCAAGGGAACACAGCTCGGCACACAAGCTGGTGTGAGTGGGCAAGCGACGCAGTACTGGAATGACAACTCTCACTGGGGCGTAATTCAGGCCACTGACGTAACGCAATTTGCCCCGGAAGACAAAGGTTCATTGGTCGGTACGGTCAAAGACGTTCCGGACTGTTCCGATGAATCCGGCTCAGCCGGAGCTGTCGACACGCCGACAACGAACGCTGGTAACGCGTAGACAAGTCACAAAAGGGCTCTTCGCTAGATCGTGTGGGTAGCG
>JBBSGY010000248.1:0-4877 GCA_038253645.1 Acidimicrobiales bacterium | reverse complement strand
TGATCCCGCGTTTGCGCATCAGTCACCGGCTTCAGCGTCACAAGGGTTGGCAAATGATGCGTCGCGATTGAACCCGCCGGGAGTATCGCGATCAGCAACTCCGTCGTCGACACAGATCGCGTCGCCATCTGTGGGTGGAGTCCAGCAGCAGCCTCAGGACAGCTCGAACCTCACGCCCGGTCAAAAACTGCTGAACAAACTCGGTCCCGTCGAATTTGTTCGGCGGGTCGAACTGCAGAATCCAACGGTCGACCAAAGGGCAATCGACGAGATCGCTGAAGCGGTCATGAAGCCGGCTGATGCCGTTGCTCTGTCGGCTGAAACTTTGTTGAGACTCAACTCTGAAGGCGGTCGCGAAACGCGAGCGGTCTTGACACTGACAATAGGTGAGGCACTCGAGCAATCCACCGATGATGGACAACAGCAGAAAGATTTGTTGGACACCGCCGCTTGGGTTCAAGAGGTCAACCGAGGCATGACCAACGTCACGATTCCCGCCGGACCCGTAGCGCTCGCAAAATCGCACGCAGTGGGCGGGGAACTTGTTCGTCAGGTCGGCGAGACCAGCTTGGCCGGGTAGCTTTCGCTCTGACACCAGGGCCTTTGGCGTGTTCTTACTCCGATATCCGAAGCTCGAGCCGCTCGAATACGTAGAAAGTCTGCGACCGGGGTAGATTGCTGTCACAACCGATGTCGAGGTCTTCGAGGCCCGGCTAAGCGTGAAGGGACGATCGCATATGAGCAAGCTCATCAAGCTGGCCCTACTTGGGGGTATCGCGGGAGCGGGAGCCGTCGCGGCAAACGCATACCGTCAAGATGAGCCGGTCGACGACATGGCGACCAAGGCAGCACAAGTAGCAGGCGCCGGTGCCGCAGGCGGAGCTCTTCTCGGGCTCCTGCTTGACCGTCGATCGAAGAAGCGTGCCAAGCGCGCCGCAGTCGTTGCGGGCTACGCGCTCTCCATGAAGAGCGAGGTGTTCAAGGCGAGCAAGAAAGCAGCGAAGAAGAACCGCAAGGCCTCGCGTGTCGATCAGATTCGCGAGGTTGCACTTGCGGCCGCCGAAGCCGCACGTCCCGCGCTCGAAGACATTGCCAATGAGGCACGGCCCGCCGCGAGAGACGCTGCGAAGTCCGCGAGGGCAATGGCACACGATTTGCGTGAGGCGGCGACTCCGATCGCCAGGGAATACGCGCACAAGGCGGCCGGCAAAGCTGAAGAGATCAAGCCGCATGCAAAAAAGGCAGCCAAGAAGGCAGCGAAGCGCGCGCACCGCGAAACCGCTCGTGCTCGCAAGGCCGCGATTCGCGCTCAGCATGCACGCATTGAGCAGGCAAAGCAGGCCCGCGCGTGGGCACAAGAATTGCGTGAAAGCGCAGCCGGTGCAGCTGACCACAACGGTCGGCGCCCGGTAATCGTAAAGCTTTAGTGAGCCTTACCGATTCGGCGACCGGCGGCGCGCCCACCGATACTGCGCGGGTCATCAGCCGGGTTATCACCGCGCCTGTACGTTTGACCGGCTCGGTCCACCCGCAACAAGTCGCGCTGTTGCTCGCGATCGACGTTATGGTTAGACGCATGGCGCAGCTTGGTGCGCAGCCCCTCTGGGAACTCAGCACGATTGCCGGCGATGTCGCAACCCAACATGCTGTATCTCGTGCCGTCACTCGCGAAGGTGATAATCGCGACGAACTCGGTCGCGACGGTTTTGCTGCGCGCGCCGAGCGGTTGCATGCGGACGCGCGTGAGGATTTGCAACGGTTACTCAACGCGCTGCAGTTGCAGGGAGATATGCAACGCTGGTCTGTAATGGGCGACGAGACGGCGCGAGCGGCTCGTATTGCGTTCGTTCGTCTCTTCGAAGATGGATTGCTCACTCGAACCGACGCGGTTCTCGACAGCTGTCCGTCCTGCGAAACCGTTGTTGACGGCGCAGACGTCGATATCGTCGAAACCGAAGTCGACCAGATTCGCCTGAGTCTTCCACTGGATGACGGTGTCATCGAAGTCGATCTCGACGAACCTGAGTTGATTGTCGGCGCAATCGCCGTTGCAGTCCCGCAAGACATTGCACCGGCTGAAACAAGTGTCTATTTACCGCTCGTTGGTCGCGAAGTTCCAATTGTTGGTGTCATTGGCCTGGCGCAAGCCGCTCTTGTCGTCCCCGGTCATTATCAATGGTGTTACGAGCTCGCCCGGCAACTCGACTTGCCAATCGCAGAAGTAATCGATGGCGAAGGCGTAGTACGTCACAAGGGTGCGCTCGACGGCCTCAGTCGGTATGCAGCGCGCGCGGCCGCAACTGAGTTGCTTGTGGCGGAGGGTTACGTCAACGCGCATTTCACGGCGGTGCAGACAACGCGCCGGTGTCATCGCTGCGCATCAGTGCTTGTTGCATTGCGCGGCCGCCACTGGATCTTGTCCTTCAAGGCGTTGATGGAACCCGTGATAGCACTTGCGGAGTCGGGAGCAATCGCGTTTACTCCGCATGCCGCGCTCGATCGTTTGCTCGAAGCCGCCGACGAAGCGGGCGTGTGGTGCGTGAGTCAACAGTTGTGGTCGGGTCAGCCGATTCCTGCCTACACGTGCCTCGATTGCGGACAGAAATCTGTGGTAGTTGACGAACCCGACTCTTGTTCGTCATGTATGGGCACGGTGGAACAAGACGCAGATGTGCTCGATGCACGCTTTGTCGCCGCCGTCGCGCCCTTGGTGATGCTGAATTGGCCGCACAGCTTCGATGCCGGCGCGGCGAGCACTACGGCACTGTCAGTCGGCGGTCTGGGTCTGGACACGTGGGCGCTTCCAATGGCTGCGCTTGGCGTGCGACTTTGCGGCGCAGCGCCCTTCTCGAAAGTACTTGTGCACCAATTCGCAATTGGCGCTCCTGAAACCGGACATCGACGAAGCGCGGAGCTCGCAGACGAAGTGGATCGCCTCGGTATGCGGATTGCCCGAATAGGACTTCTCTTCGGTGATCTTGACGCCGCGCGGGCAACAGATGCACTGACAACAATTGGTCAGCCGGCGAACGGCGCGGGCAACATTGATGCAATTACCGAGATGTACGACGCGGCGATCGCGGCGCTTGATTCCGGTGAAGCGCTCGGAATCGTGCTCGGAGCCGCACGTGACGGACTTGACGCCTCTGCCCGCACGAAACTCGGTGAGCTGGTCAGGCCACTGCTGGCAGACTGAGCCGCAATGTATGACGAGCAAGCCTTGCTTTCTTCAGCCATGACGTGGCTTGAATCGCACATCAACTACGAACGCACGGGGCCCGGCAACCGTTTGTCGCCAACGCATGACCCCGAGCGCCGCCTGCGATACGTAATGCATCTGACGGAATTGCTTGACAATCCGCAGCAAAAGTTTCCGAGCGTGCATTTGACAGGCACCAACGGCAAGACGACAACGTCACGTATGTTGACGCAACTGTTTTTGAGTCAAGGATTGCGTACCGGCACTTACTCGAGCCCGCATTTGCACAGATTGAACGAGCGCATTGCCGTTAACGGAGTTCCGATTGAGGACGGTGAACTCGCTGATTTGCTCGAATCGATGCGTTTGATCGAGATTTTATTGGAACTCGACGAGCAACCTTCCTACTTTGAGTTGTTGACCGCAGCAGCGCTTCGCCATTTCGCCGACGCCCCCGTTGACGTCGGCGTTATCGAAGTCGGTGTTGGCGGAAAGTGGGACTCGACAAACGTTGTCGATGGTGAAGTCGCTGTAATCACTAATATCGGTGATGATCACCATGACTATCTCGGACCAACTCGCGCTGACATTGCGCGACAAAAGGCCGGAATCGTCAAGCCGGGCGCAACCTTGGTGACCGCTGAACGGGATCCCGAGCTGTTGGCAATTCTCGACGCGCCGGAACACGACAAAACATTCGCGATCGGGCGTGACTTCGAGTTGCTCGACAACAAGGTTGCGGTCGGCGGACGCCTTATTGCGCTGCGCACACCACTTGCGCATTACGAGGATTTGTTCGTTTCAGCGCGAGGCGTCCATCAAGGCATTAACGCGGCTACCGCAATCGTCGCTGCGGAGTCGTTCTTCCTAAAGGCATTAGCCGAGGATGTGGTTCGTGAAGCGCTTGCATCGGTCACGACGCCCGGCCGCTTCGAGATCGTCGGCCATAAACCAACAACTGTCATCGATGGAGCGCACAACGTCGATGGAGCCAACCGCCTTCGCGAAACGCTCGATGAAGACCTCGCCTCGATCCCGGACAGGGTAAGGGTATTCGTTGTCGGCATGCTCACGCCCCACGATCCTCGCGAAATTCTGAGCGCTCTGGGCGCGGGCACAGCCAAGCTCGTTATTGCCTGTTTGGCGCCGTCGCCACGGGCGATTCCGGCAGCCGAGATCGCCGAGGCCGCAAAGGCTTTGGGTTCGCCGGTCGCCGTCGTCGACGACCCGGCTGTGGCAGTCGTCGAGGCCAGAGCGGCCGCCGGCGAGGATGCGGTCGTCGTGGTCACGGGCTCGCTCTACGTCGCCGGGGCGTCACGGGCGGTTTTCGCAGCCGGCTAGTTCTATTTCCCCTATGGTCTTTCGGCCATGGACAGAACTCTCGTCATAATCAAGCCCGACGCCGTCGAGCGAGGGTTGGTGGGCGAGATCATCAAGCGCTTCGAGCGCAAGGGATTCGTCATCGTGGCCGCTGAGCTGCGCAAGATCGACTCTGACAGCGCGAGGCGCCATTATGCCGAGCATCAAGGCAAGCCTTTTTATGACTTCTTGATCGAATTCATCACCCGAAGCCCTTCCGTGCAACTCGTCCTCGAAGGTCCTCCGAACACCTACAAAATCGTTCGTCAGATGATGGGAGCTACGGACCCCGCAGCTGCAGAAGCCGGCACCATTCGTG
>JBBSGY010000247.1:0-4890 GCA_038253645.1 Acidimicrobiales bacterium | reverse complement strand
GGGGTATTGGTGCCCTCGACTCGTGGGCTGTGGACCATCGCGCTGGCTTTGCAGCTCTATGTATTGCAGCTGTTCTTGCTGGCAAGATCGAAGACCCTTCGCCGGCGTGGAGTCGGGCTTTCATTTTCGTGTGGCTTTGTGATCGTTGCTCCGCTGAGCGCGTTTGTGTCGACCTGGCTTGCTCATCACGGTCGCAGCGCCCCAGAGGCTGTTCTCTACATGGCCAAGGTTGCGCCCGTCACTTTGGCAGGCCCGGTCGAAGAGATCTTGAAACTGCTCCCGGTCTTTTTGATTCTGCTCTTTGCTCCGACGCGCTCTCGGTCATTGTCAGTTGTCGATTTCACCTTGTTGGGCTTTGCATCAGGAGCGGGGTTCGAACTCGCCGAAGGCGGTGCTCGCCGGGTAGCCGGCTACGGAAAGCACAATCTGTCGTCGGTGCTTGCTCCTGGCGCCCAGCACGGTTCGGGTCATGGTTTCTTGGAGTTCCTCGGCGGTGGTTCTGCGTCTGGATATGGAGCGTTCTTCTGCGGCCACGCCATCAGCACGGCGATTGTCGCCACCTGCATTGGCTTGATGTGGCGCTCACGTCACCGGATTCGGTGGATCTGGTTGCCGGTCGTCGGCCTCGGTGTCCAGATCATGGACCACAGCCTGTCCAACTGGTCGATCAGCTACGGATCCTCAAGTGACTTACTGACTCGTTTTGGTCACACGAGTGCGCTCGGCAAGATCCTGACATCAGGCGTTGGCGTGCATCCTCCGGAGTGGCTCTTTCAGCTGCACCGGCTGCTCGACTCCGGAGCACATCGTGAAGTGTTGCTTCTTGGTCTCTTTGCTGTCGGCCTTGTTATGGACTACCGCTCGATGGCCCTCTCACCGAGATTCGAGCCATTACCCGGCCACGCACCATTTGCCCCGTTATTGCGATTCGTGGGCTCGGTTCGGGCACCGAACAATGTTGTCCGTCTCTGCAAGCTCGTAGTCATCGACCTGTTACGGGCTGTTCTGATGGCGGCACATGAACTGCAATGTCAGCTCATTGCCATCACCAAGCACAACGGCATAGTTGTGATGCTCGCACTGAGACAGCGTCGCATCGATGCGCTGCAGGGCGACAACCGACAACGACGTGGTCTCACCAATATCGGCGCGTTGGCGGCGGTCGTGGCGATAATCGCCATCGCCGCAAGCGCAATGGCAATCAGCTCCCACGGCATTGGAACTGGTTTAGATGACCAGGCGTTTTTCGCGCCGCTGTTCGACATGCTCGGTGATTGGTGGAACGGGCTCTCGCTCTTCGACCAGATCGTTGTCGGTGCCGCAATCGTCGGTCTCGTTGTTCTGGCCACAGTGGCATTCGGTGCCGAGGCTGCTGCAGGTGTCGGCATAGGTCTGACGGTTTCGTCAGTGGCAACCGGCATCGGAGCGCATGGCAAAGGCATTGCCACGTTCCTGCGAACCCCATCGGATGCAACGAAGAACTGGTTCAAGTCAAAAGGCCCGGCTGACATCGCGTTGTGGGTGGCAGGAGAGACTGTCTCACGACTGACAAAGGTTCCTGTCAACAGCACCGTCAAACGATTCGCGAAGAAGAACCTCGACGAGCTGACGCCGAAAGACATTGCACTCAAAGACGCAGCCGATCACATTCGTGCGAAATACAAACACCTGTCGCCCGAAGAAATACTGGTTGCGCGCAAAGCAAGAGTGGAGGAGCTGGCACCCGACCCTGACCAAGGATTCAACGTTGGAAACGTCAAGTCCATCGGCGAAGCCCAAGTCGCCGAAGAGTTGGAGTTCCGCGGCGTGTTACGAGGGCTTCGTAGACCGCCATCACAAGGAGAAGGCGACTTTATCGACGAGCAGGGAGCACATTGGGACATCAAAGGCTTTCAGGACAGGATCAATAAAAACGGAGTATTCAGTCGAGAAGCCGCTTGGGAAAATATACGAGACCAAATGAAACAAGGGCGCAACGTCATCCTCGACACTCGTATGCTTTCGGCGACAAGCGTTGGTGTACTCCACAAGATCGTCGAGGACAATTCATGGTTCGCGAAAATCGTTTGCTATCCACCGACCGAAGCGAGATAGGAAAATGCCGACTCCACCGCACGATTCACAAGCCAGAGCATCGTACGACGCGTATTTGGCGCAGCTTGGAGTCGAGAGATTTCCCGAGCTCGAAGGAGCACACCTCGACTTTCGAGGTGCTGACTTCTCAGGACTCTGCCTAACCGGAGCCAATTTTTACGAAGCCAATCTAGAAGGGGTGCAGTTCGTCGGCTCCGAACTGTTCGACACCTGTTTTTCTCATGCAAGTCTGGACAACGCCGATCTCGAAGGCGCATTGTTGCATGACGCTGAGTTCAACTATATGACCGCGTGTAACGCCAGCTTCCGCAAGATTCGTAGCGGCGAAATGATGGCCATACGTTCCGACTTAAGTGGATCGGACTTCAGCGACTCAGACTTGGGTGGCCTTTCGCTCATCAAGTGCGACCTTACAAATGTCGATTTTCGTCGGTCGAGATTTTCTGCGACTGGATTCCGGAACTCACGCTTGTACGGCGCAGATTTTCGAGGTGTCAGCGGTTCTATAACCGTCGGCCCCTTCGACGTCGGAGAGAACGAACCGCAACTTCTCAAGCAATCAGAGTTCATCGAGTGGCTGCATGCTCATGGTGCAGTGAATATCACAAAATACGTTCCACCTTGGATGAAGCCTGAAGACCTCGAGGAATGGCTGAGTCTCGAAGAGTGAAATTGCTACCCGTTCCGTAACGGCAATGCGACGGATTCAGATGACGCCCCGAACCAGCCGCTTGCCTCGTCTTCACCAATTCGTCCTGTACATCCCAGCGCAGCGGCATTCTTGCCAGGCGTGGCGATGTAAGGGTCCGTCGTCAAATAAGTTGCGCGCACCAGTGCTCTGCACTTCAGAGAAGTGGCAGCGAGCCAGGGGCGTTGCTCACAAGGCGCCGGAACGAGGTAAGTAGCCGATACTTTGAGTTTTGGCAACGCAGTTGAGCAGCGTCATCTGGCCGTTGAAATGTCCAAGTTATTTGGCGGCGGGCCCTAAGTGATGAAAGTGACCTTTACCAATTCGCCGAGGCTGACGCGAACGAAGGTCAGACCAAGGCTGACCGGTAACGAAACCCTCGATAATCCCGCGATGCCAAATGCCGGAACCTCGACGAGCTGACGCCGAAACACATTGCACTCAAAGACGCAGCGATCACATTCGTGCGAAATACAAACACATGTCAGCCGAAGAAATACTGGCTGCGCGCAAAGCAAGAGTGGACGAGCCGGCACCCGACCCTGACCAAGGATTCAACCCCGGAAACGTCAAGTCCATCGGCGAAGCCCAAGTCGCCGAAGAGCTGGAGTTCCGCGGCGTGTTACGAGGGCTGTGTAGACCGCCATCACAAGGAGAAGGCGACTTCATCGATGAGCGGGAACCTCTGGACATCAAAGGTGTTCAGGACCGGTGGCCCAACGGGCGATTTACTGCGGAAGGCGCGCTCCACCACGTGAGTAAGCAGATAAACCGAAACAGCCGCAACGTAATTCTCGACACACGTATGCTTTCGGAACCGAGCATCAATGTCCTTCGAAAAATCGTTGTCGACAACTCATGGACCGACAGAATTGTCTGGTATCCACCGATGGAGATGAAATAAGACATGCCAACACCACCTAAAGACACAAAAGCCAGAGATGTGTATGACGCCTACCTGGCGCAGATTGGGGTTGAGCGATTTCCGCATCTTGACGCGATGGATCACGACTTTCGTGGGGCCGACCTCTCGGATCTCAACCTCGGAGATGCCAATATGCGTGGCGCAAACCTCGAGGGTGTGAAGTTTCGGAACGCAAACCTTGCATATGTATCGTTCGCCGGAGCGAATCTCGACAATGCTGATTTCGAAGGCGCAGACATAGCCGATGCGGAGTTCAACCGCACGACGGCGCGCAACGCGAGCTTTCGTAGAGTGTGGTGTGGTCCGATGGACGCAATCCGTTCTGACTTTCGAGGCACCGATTTCACCGATGCTGACATGAATGATTCAGCGTTCATGAAATGCGATCTTCGAGGAACAATGTTTTGCGGAGTGAAGTTGTCCTCCAATTTTGAAGGATCCCGCTTGCATGGCGCTGACTTCACCGGAGCTACAGGCTCAGTGACGCGCGGACTGGTCGATGTCGGAGAAAACGAACCACGTCTTCCCAAGCAATCAGAGTTCATCGAGTGGCTGCATGCTCATGGTGCGGTGAACATCACAAAATACATTCCGCCCGGAATGAAGCCCGAGGACCTCGAAGAATGGCTAAGCCTGGAGGAGTGACGGTAAGAAGCTCGGGTGTAGCGCGTTTCAAGTAAAGGGCTAACGCGACGTTTGCCGGGAGCGCTGATGAACCGCTCGGCCCGACAGCGAACTGTGTTGCACTGAGTATTGTCAAACGCCTATGTCGCGCGCCAGCAACCAATGAAACGCAGTTTGTGTTTCTGCGCGTTGGTCGTCGTCGGCTATGGAGCGGCAAGGACACTCGGTGTCCACGGTCTCGAACAGTCACATACGTACGTCTTTATCATCACATGTCTGCTTGCCATCGGCCTCTACGGCAGCGCGTTCACGATTGACCTCACCGAGGCACGTACGCATCTCAAGCTCCTCATTTCCGCAGTGACGATTGGTGTCCTGCTCAAGGCGCTCATCATCGGTGGAGTGATGTATTTGCTTACTAAGGGCTCGTGCCATAATTATCCGCGCGCTGGGACTCCGTTTCGCGTAGCGTTCATATGTGGACGTGGAAGAAGCCGAGCTGTTGGATTTCTTTGGCACCGTGCTCCCGTTGCTCGACGAACGGCAACGCCGTATCACT
>JBBSGY010000246.1:0-4898 GCA_038253645.1 Acidimicrobiales bacterium | reverse complement strand
GTAGATTGTTTGACCGGCACAGGTCGGATGCCTGCTGAAGGGGAGGCCATCATTGACCACATGATCGCGGGCGTTGGTCACTGGCGACTGGGAGTATTGGAATCGCCCGGGCTCCCGAGCGCATAACGTCATCTACGACTACTAGAAGTACGCGCTTGCATCATGGAGGTTTCGCGTGACGCAACCGCAAGACGATTCCAACCGAGATCAGCTTTATGTCGCCGCTCGGCGTGCATTGCTCGACGGACTTGAAGCGCTTGCCGAACAGCGAGAGGCCGTCATTCTGGTTGGCGCTCAAGCTGTTTACAGGCGCAGCCAAGATGCCGAGCTGATCGTGGCGCCCTTCACAACCGATGCCGATCTCAGTATCGACCCAAGGCAACTGAGCGATTTACCTCTGCTCGAGACGGCAATGCGCTCAGCTGGATTCGAGATTTTGTCGGCCAACGGACGTCACCAACCAGGCCAATGGATTCGGTCCGAGCAAGTGGGTGATCGACTGGAAAACATTGCTGTCGACCTTCTCGTGCCGGAGCTTCTCGTTGGCAGCGCCGGTCGCCGGGGAGCGCGCATTCCTCCTCACGATCGACTCGCAACACGGAAGGTGCCCGGTCTCGAACCTGCAGTCGTCGACAACGACCTCATGCAGATCGGGAGTCTCGAGGAGGCCGACAATCGCATCCTGAACGTCAAGGTTGCCGGTGTGGCTGCACTCTTGACAGCAAAGGCGTACAAAATCCACGACCGTCTCGCCGATCCGCGCCCGGCGCGATTAACCCACAAAGACGCAGGCGACGTCGTCCGGTTGATGATGACCAGCGATGCGGAGGAAGTCGCAGAGACGTTTGCCATGTTGTTTCGCCACGACGACGTCAGTGAGCCGGCTCGTCAGGGACTGATCTATTTACGGTCGCAGTTTCAGGCCGAGCAGACACCAGGCACCCGCATGGCCATTCGTGCCCTCGAAGGCGCTATGTCGGCGTCGTTGATCGAAGCGTTGTGTCGTGCTTTTGTCGATCGCCTGCCGCGCCCTGTTTGATCCCACGGCATCATGTGTTGCGTTTTCCATCAACGTCGAAGCAATTCTAGTGAGTTTCAACAATGGTTTCACTGGGCCGTCGATTTCGACATACGGTCCCGGCTGGGATCAAAAGACCAGCAGAGGCCGCTGCGATTTCGCACACCTTTGGCGTGGCCAAACCACCGTTCAACTTGCCGATGAGCCGTGATGCTCGCCGCGCCACAACCGTTTGAGCTGCTGGACAAGATTGGTGTCAAGACGGGTATCAACCGAGAGCGGATCATGAAGCTTGTCGAGTCGACAAACGTGTTGCCGCAAGTTCTTGTCGATCGTGGCTACCAGTTCCGCACGAACATCGACACTGGCCATTGAACTTTGGGCGAACAGCTTGCGTCAGGACGGCGGCTCGGTTGTCGACTTGCGTGACGATGCATTAGCGCACGCCGGCGGTGGTGCTATTGCCAATTACGGTGACGGTCACGAAAGCCGCGCGATCCGGACAGGCCAACCCAGGCAGCAGGTTCTCCCGTCGGAAGGTGACAGGCACGGATGTTAACGCTGTCATGTGCTCGTCGAGGCCGGTGAGTCGCAGGCACTCTTTCAGCTCACAATCGAGAAGTCCCTCAACGATCTGGATCTGACGCACATGTCGGTCGAGAAGTGCAAGGCCGATTTCGGCGCACTGACCCAGCACCGATGGGAACAGTTCACAATCGCGCGTCGAGGGCCCGCCGAGCCGGTCGTCGTGACCAACTGATCCCGATTCGTCTCGGTCCGTCGATCGTCCGCGTCTCCGGGGTCAATGCGTAGGATCTGGCGAATGAGCCTCACTCACCAGCTGGCGACTGCGACCGAGGAGCAGCAACGCTCTACGCGCTAACTGGTCGGGGCGCTGCAAACGAGTTATGCCGCCGGCGAACTCTACGACGACGCGGTGGTGTGGGAGTTGGCTCTTGAGCCGGTCTTAGGAACGGCGGTGAGCAGCAGATTGGGCTCAGCAGATTGGGCTCAGTGGCCGTCAGTTAGCCGTCGTTGTCATCGTGTTCACGTTCGTCGCGTTCTCGACGGGGCTGGGCAGTCTCTCGAATTGGTCGCTCTGTGTCTGGGTCGAGACGTTTGACCTCGCCACGTTCGTCAAGGTCGCCATAGCAAACGAAGACCCGTTCAGTTGTCGGGTAGCCGTAGCGATTCCGTGTTTCTCGTTGCTCGAAAACAGGCCGTAGAACGCGTGTTTCCGGCCGATTCGCTTGTAGGTGCTCAATGGCGCCGGATGGAGCAGCGTCGAACACGACAGCATCAACGTCGAGATGTTGCGCGCGTTTGGTGATGACCGCCGGCTCTGGCTGGCCGGCCAGAGCCGTCACGTGCACGTCGTCACCGAAGACTCGCCGGAGTTCCACGTTTCGTTCCGGTACTGGCAGTGCGCTGAACGCGACACGAAGGACGCGAGCCACTACCGAGCGAGTGGAGCGGCTGCTTCTGCCCGCATGATCAGCTCGCTCAACACTTCGAAGCGAACTTGTCGGCCGTCGTTATAGTCGGCCTCGACCTCTTGGACCAGCTGGCTCAAGGGCCAGTCTTCGAGAGGTCGATTCACGATCACGGAGTGATCGGACTCAGCCTGGTGCTGCGTGATTGCCATGATCGGAAGCCTACGCCACGGTGTGACCGTGCCGTGGCTTCTCTGCCGGACCGGCGAGTCAGCTGGGCGTTGATGAACGCGACATTTATGCGCTGCTCGACGCGCTCGGCGCGGATTGTGCCGGCGCAGTTCAAGTATTTCGGGAGAAGCCCGACAGGCGACCGTACGTTCAGTGGCTTACCGAAGCTCAGCTAATTGAGACTGTCGGAGCGCTCCCTCGTGCGCCGTTCGGTCCAAACGAACACATATCCGTGCGAGCAAGCCTTGCGGGCGCGCAGGTCTCGCAAGCATGCGGCGTGATTCCGGCGTCGAAGTATCAAGAAGACAACGGCATCAGTCTTGTAACAGCGACGTCCGGACTAAGTCGCGCAGGGGCCGCACCTGTTATTGCGTTGCCACAACTGTTGGTCGCGATCGTGATTGCCGTAGCGACCGGCAACGCCGACCAGCACGCCAAGAACGTCTCGATTCTGTATGCAGCTGAGGGCCCGAGACTTTCGCCGCTTTATGACCTCACGTCAACGATGGTTTACAAGGACCTGACGCCTTCACGATTGGCGGCGCGTTCTACATTGACGAAATCGACGATGCCGCATGCGTGAAAGAGGCAGTTGCCTGGGGAGTACCCGAGCGTCAGGCAAGGCGCACTGTCGATGATGTGTTGGCGAGAATGCGCGGTGCGCGTGCGTCGGCAATCGCGCAAGCGCATGCTGAAGGTTGGCACGCGAGTGTCGTCGACCTGGTTGAGCGCTGGCCGCAGCGCAGTAAGCGGGCTTAGCGACCGAGCTTGGGCCCGCCGGAGGCGGCGGTATAACAGTGCAAGTGCCGAGCTCGGCGCCACCGTATCGAGCAATTTCAGAATTTGGTTGATGAGTCAAAAGATCGGCAGTTGCGGTCCTGCGGAAAGCCTAGTGGCTGGCGTAGGTGTTCCGCGCGTCGCAATGCGATCTCGACGCAATCGACACGAACCGTCAGGATTTCACAACGCCAGAACGTCGTATTCGATGCCGAGTTGTTCACATGCCTTCGCGAGAAGTGGCGTGTCGGTGGAAACGGCGATGCGGGCGTGCGCGAGAAGTGCTGTTGCAGCAGCTTCGGAAGCAAGCATGTTCAAGTGAAGGCCTGTCGTTTCGAATTCGCTCATTACCGGAACCGCTCATTACCGGAACAAGGTGTTGCAGATTGATCAAGCTGATATCGCGTGGCAACTCGTCGATTGCATCAAAGACCGCCGCGCGATGCGCCGGTGACAATCCGTCCAGCTATTGTGACAGCGCTCCATGGGTTTCGGGATTCTTTAGCGCCCGACCGAGCCGGTAATACCAACTTCCGGTTGTGAACAGTTCGCCGCTGTAGAACGAGTTCACTACGTCCGTTGGCGCCGAACGAGCGATTGCCGGTGCGAGCAGGTGGTCGTCGACGATCGATGGGTGGAAATGGCATCTTGGTTGAAGATTCGCCGAAAGTCGGCGTTTCGTTCGGCATCCAACTCCCGAGCTACCCGAAGCAAGCGAGCGGCGGCAGGTTGTCACTGGCATTCGGCTAGCCGTGTTCGGCGAACCAGTTCTCGAGGACGTAGTAATTCGGCATCTTGCCATCCGAGTAGGCGAACTCGATTTGCTCGGCGAGGTACGCGAGTAATGCATCGCGATATGGCCGGTCGTCGATCGTCGGCGCTGGATCAGTTGGAACCGTTGCGCATCGCCATGGATTAAAGTGTATGACCACCCGGTCGTCGCCGTCGTCTTCAACGTGTACTCAGAGTGAAATTCCAAGCTTGACACTCGAAAGACGGAAGTCAGATGTCTTTGAGGCAGAGGAGGGCGTTGGGAGTCCTCAAGTAGGGAAGAGGTTCGGCCGATCTGAAGTTGAACCGGAAGAGCCGCTCCAGAGCTGATTGCTTTGGCGGCCTGAACAAGTACTATAGGTGAGACATGACGACGACGCTCCATCTCCCAACGAACAAGACCACGGAGAAGAGCTTCATTGAACACGCCCTTACCAGCGATGATGACGCTCAGGGCTTCGATTTTCCTGACGGTGCTGACCTTCCCCGCTCAGACGGAAACATCCCCCGTTCTGAGACTTTCCAGCGTACTCACCGCCGCCCCGCTTAACTACCCTTAATTGAGCTTGTTGTCGTCTTCGACGTAAACGTCTATATCGACCGGACGCACGCGTCGGCATCTCCAAGGCTTTGCCGTACCCGCTTCCTTCTTGGACACAACCTGGCCG
>JBBSGY010000245.1:0-4937 GCA_038253645.1 Acidimicrobiales bacterium | reverse complement strand
GGTTGCTTTCGACTTCCAGTTCTTTGCGGTCGGTTATATCCCGAGCGTTGATCAGAACGCCACCGAACTCATCCTCCTCGCGAAGGTCACTCGCCGTTGCTTCGAGCCAATGCACTGATTTCGCTTTGTCTTGGACCCGAAACTCGGTGGATGCAGCCTTTCGGCCGCTTCGAGCACCGTGCAGCACCTCATTCAGCCGTTGACGGTCCTCGACCATCACGTAGGAGCTGAGCTGATCCCGTGGCTTTATCCCGAGCATCCGAACGGCAGCCGAACTGCAAAATTTCAACTCGTCGTCGTCACCGAGGACCAAGATTATGTCTTCGGAATTCTCGACAAGACGCCGCGAGGATACTAATGGCCGACTCTTGTCGTGGCCTTCAGCCACGCGAAGCAATTTAACCATATGTGTCATGACCAGGGTGAACATGGCTATAGAACCAGCGGCGAAGCCTTTGAGCGCGAGCGAATCGACAGCAATTCCGAGAGCCAGCGCAGGAACAATGCCCGCCAGCGATAGAACTACGAGGCGCTTCCGGCTGGTCCTCATAGGTTCCCTATCGGGATTTTCACAGGGTTACTTAATGGCCCAGTGCCGGTGAATTCAAACCTGGAAGAGTTGCATTGCTTCGCTCGGCGGCTCTTCTGCAACTGCGGTGGACAAAATGCCGGCGAGCACATCGGCGGAGGCCGCTTGTAGCTCGACGTCAATTTGCATTGCCTGTTCGCTCACCGCGAGTGCATGGCGGTTGAGCCCCAACAGACGTATACCTGCCATGGTTGTCACCCGTGAAAGGGCAACGTAACCAAGACCCTCGACAAAGGCGCGTGACAAATCGATCTCTGCCGCAGTGAGTGACATGCCTTGGCTCTTGTGCACCGAGATCGCCCAGGCCAAGCGCAACGGGACTTGTGTGACCGACGCGATCTTGCGGCCGTGTATGTCTTCAGTTGCCCACGTTTGTGGTTGCACCGTTATTTCAACACCGCGATTCGTGTGAACCTTGGGCGTGCCTTGTGGGAAGTCGACAACCGTGCCGAGCGTTCCATTGATGTAGCCGTCAGGGATGTTGTTCTTGACGAACATCACGGCCGCGCCCTTCTTGAGTTCGAGCACCGAAGGCGCAAGGCAGCTATTGCGCAGCGGTTCGATCATCTTCTCCGGACCATCAGCCGTCATCGTGTACTTCTTCGTCTTACCCGACAGCTTGTTCAACTCGACAGTATTCACACGGTCAACGTTGACATTGTGCGTATGCAACCGCGTCGGCACGACACCGCCGGCGAGTTCGGCATGCATTCGCATTTGCAGATGTTCGACGTGCACTTCAGAAACATCACCATTGCGAATGCCATTGAGGATAGAAAGCAGAACATCGTCTGACTGGCGGAACTGTTCGGACAGATACAACACGTTGAGACCCAAGTCGTTCCAGGCTGTACAGCCGTAGATGAAGTCGGCGTGTGAATCACGGCTCACCGGAGGCAGCTGAAAGAAGTCGCCGCATAACACGACTTGCATTCCGCCGAATGGGGTGGTGTTACCACGCACACGTTTACAAACCGCGTTGACCGCCTCGAACGTTGCAACGTGCAGCATCGACACTTCGTCGATCACAAGCACATCGGCGTTCCGAATTCGGTTGGCGACCCATGCCTTGCCGGCAATATCGGCGATGTCTTGCGCCTTATATGAGTCACGCACGCCGAGACCAGCCCAAGAGTGAAGCGTCATCCCGCCGATGTGAGTTCCGGCAATGCCCGTGGAGGCGGTAATCGCGACCGTTCGCTCCCTTCTCGCCGCGGTCACGAACTTACGAAGCAACCAGCTCTTCCCGGCTCCGGGCGGGCCGGTGAGAAACGCGTTGTGGCCGCTCTCCAGCACGCCCAACGCTACTTGTTGGGTCATCGAGTCGCCGAGGGAAATATGCGCCGGCGAGTCTGTCATGGCATCAGTCTTTCATCAATGTAATTCGCCGGCGGCGGAGCCACGGTGGAGCGAAGACGGCCGCCATAAGGCCTGGTCAAGGCACTTGCGCCGTTACTGCAGCTCTCGTAAAGCCTCGAGCGGGGCTCGGCCCACATTGCGGGAGACGATGAGCACGGCGGCGAGAATGGAGGCAATCGCCCCGACAAGAACTGCAACCAGATAGCTCCATGGAACGCTAAGGGTCGCGGGCGGTGGGTCGAACGCTCCATTTAGGACTTTGACGAGCATGGTTGAGAGAATCCATCCGCCTAAAGCTCCGCTCATGATCCCGAGAAGGCCGACAACAATCGCTTCCGCGCGGATTGCGCCGTTTATCTGCTTACGGCTCGCCCCCAGGACAGATGCAACCGCGAGTATTCGACGCCTCTCGTTGAATTCAAGCGCTAGCATCAAACCAGTTGCGCTGGCAGTAAACAGAAGTGCAAAAGCCAATTCGAGTTTGGTGAGCCGAGACAGATCGACCGCCGTCAGACTGGAGCCGACAGAATGTCTCGTCGAATTGATGTCGGTAACGGTCGCGGTTGAACCTACCAATGAGCGAGCCCGGGCGGCGACTGTTGCGGGCGAACCGTTTGTGGCAACAAGATATGTGTTAGCCGACGTATCCGCTGTTCTCGCTGCCACATAGTCAGCGTTGGCAACGAGAAAACTGTCTCTTGGCGCCGTTGGAAACTCTTTGATAACTCCGGCATAGTGAAACGGAACTTCAACAGGGGAGCCAGCATCACGTCGCGTGAGTCGAAGCCGCATGGAATCGCCCGGCTGCAACTGGTAGTCCTTTACCGTCTCGGCGCTCACCAACAATGCATCTGGTTGTGACTGAAGACGGTTCAGCAGCGAATCACGTGTGCCGCCCTGGAAGTATGCGTCAGGAAGACTCGTAGCCCTTGCAATCTCCTTCGGGCGTACTCCGTACAAATCTTGCAAGTCATTACCGACATACGCGAATCGATGTTGCAGTGGTTCCACTTTGCGGACATTTGCAAGCCCAGCCAATTCCGTGGCCAGTCTCGCATTCGTCTCATCCGACGACGTCGTGACTGTTACGTCCGCACCGTTCGTGAGTCGGGCGTCGACTTCGGCTTGTTGTTTGTACGTAGCGTTGAATACCGAAGTCGAGATAGCAAACGACGTACTTGCACAAATCATCACGACAGCGAACGCAAGAACGCTACCGTGATGCTTCATCGACGCAGCCGTCAGTCGCCCTAGGCGTCCGGCGAGCTGAGCACTTGCGCGTTGAACAACCTTCGTGGCCCGATTGAACAAGATATCAACCAGTGTCCAAGTTCCGATCGCAAGCGCGAGCCAGAAACATGTTGGACCGAGAAATGCCCAATAGTCGACCGACAACGCCGGCGTTCCCTCAGGAGCGAGCACGAGCGTGTATCCGCTTCGACTGGTTGCGTCGTAGACGACTAACGACCCGGCAGACAACAGGACGACAACGCTCAGACGCATCCACATTCGTCGCGTGCGTCTCGGTTTTGCCATGCGAGACTGAGCAACGGCGCTGGATCGTGCATCTCGGAAAGCGGGAAGAGCGACGCTTACCATTGCAACAACCATGCCCGCAAACGCTGCTCCTGCACCCCAAGCCCACGATGTCGCACGGGATGATCCGAACTGGACTCCACCGAACACTTGAGTTGCAAGGAGGGCTGCAGTCGCGAGCCCGATGATTGCGCCCAATGCACCGATCAAACACGCCTCTGAGATTGCGAGCAACGCTAGCTGGCTCGCAGATGCTCCACGCGCCCGAAGTGTCGCTTGCTCTCGCCTACGCCTGTAGCGTCCTATCCCCGAGAACGCCACAGTGAGCATCGCAGCGATCCCCACTCCGGGAACGCCTAGAAAGACAAACAGAACCTGCGCGTAAAGCGCATCTGATCGAGCGGCATCGAGCGTCGCACCAATGTTATTGCCGACGATACCCGCTCCGGACAACGATGCTTCGAGGTTGTGCGCCGATCCAAGTACATGGCTGTACGCAGTGGCCGGATCATTGGGCAGATGATGGTTTAGCTGCGCAAACACCTGCGTCTTCGTGTCAGACGGGTGTAATGCCGTGGACGCATCGAACGTAGCGTGCCACACGTCTTGCGGCATGACGATTGCGTTGTCGGGTGGTGCTTGTGGCTGTGCACCGGCCGGAGCGCCCACCTTTTGAAACAGCGAGTCGGCTTGTGGAAGTTCGATAATCCCGGCCACGGTTACCCGCACTGGATCCAATCCTTCCCGATCTATCGAAACCGTATCGCCCGGACTGGCATGCAGATTTGCGGAGGTTTGTTGTGTCAGCAAGACACCGTTCTCGTTGCCGGTGAGCTGGCGAATGACTTCGGGAAATGCTGCACGGAAGCCGCTGGGCAAGCCGAGCGCGACGCCGGGCCCCGTAATTTGGGTGGTACCACCGATGGATGATTGGTAGCCCTTAGTGGTACCGAATTCTACGCGCTGCACCGCGCTTACACCCGGGTGAGCGGCCACTGATCGCGCAACGGCTTCAGGATCCGCCGTCGGTTGAACCTCGACTTGCCAGTCGACAGATATGCCGGTGACCGAACGTGCCGTCATCGTAGCTTTGGACGAGGTGACGAACGAGCCGAATAGAGCGAGTAATGCAACAGCTGCCGCAACGCCGACTGCACTGGCAACCACGCGCGGCGCTCTTCGACGAAGGAGTCGACTTGTCCAGAAGACATTGATCATGACGCGTCGCAGGTCGAGAGATGTCCGTCGCGCATCTGCCAGATGGCCGAAAACATCTCCGCCACCCGATTGTCGTGTGTTGCAATTACGACGGCCGCTTGGGACTCGTCGGCTGCCTCGAGTAGAGCGGTGACAACGCTCAGCGCATTTGCGTGGTCAAGCTGGCCGGTTGGCTCGTCGGCGAAGATCAATTGCGCTCCGGTCGCCAACGCTCTCGCCACGGCGACGCGCTGTG
>JBBSGY010000244.1:0-4937 GCA_038253645.1 Acidimicrobiales bacterium | reverse complement strand
CCGTGCACAACCTGGATGGCACGTTTGTCAAAGCCGGAGGCGCGGACTAGGTCCACGATGAGCGCGCCAACGGCAGAGGCGTAGGGACTGGGCTTGAGCATCACCGGGTTTCCTGCAAGCAGTGCAGGAACGATGAAGCCCATCGGCATCCAGAATGGAAAGTTCCACGGCATGATCAGACCGACTGTGCCAACGGGTTTATACGTGAACGTGAGTTCCGTATCGGGAACAACGCCGCGTTCCGCAATGCCATAGACAAGTCGTCGTAACTCGTTCTTGCGGGTCAGATAGACATCGATTCCCGCGACGATGTCGAGAACTTCTACTTCAGAGTCTGCGAGCGGTTTACCTATGGTCGTATGTATTCGCTCGCGAATGTCGACCTGTCTGTCGACGAGAACACCGCGCAACTGTTCGACAAGGACGAACCGGCTGTCAAGGCTGGTTTGCGCGAACTCCGAAGCGTAAGACGCTGCGCCGGAGACGAGTGTTTCGAATGCGTCGCGTGTCGGAGGGTAAAACTGTGGTCCGCTCGCGCCGGTAAGTGGGTTAGTTGAGCGGTAAACGCACTCGGACAGGAGTTCATGGCAGGATTGGCAACTCTGAGATTGTCCGCAAACTTTGAGATGTTCGTGAATCAGTATGTGCAATCCGCAAGCGTTGTGCAGCGTGACTCAAATGCGCACTTCCGCGACGGTCTCTAATGACTCGTTGTCGTTTGAGCAAGCGTGGTTTCATAATCAATTCCCGCACGCCGTGTGTTAGGCCGAGGAAAATGGGGGCTTTGCGCACACGGCTCGCGATGTATGCTCTAACTTAAGTGAGATCGAGAACGGCTCGATAATGCGTATTGCCTTCACGGACGGCGTTTACTGCATCGTTGACCTGGCTGCGATTGAACATGTCAACGCTTGCTCGAATGTTGTGTTTCTTTGCAAATCAAGCATCTCTGCAATTGTTGTTGGATCACCGATACTACTCACACAAAGCGTTGTTTCTTTAGGCATCATCGAGAAGAAGTCGAATGAGAGCGGCTCAGTGCTGGCGCCGACAAGGCAAAATGTTCCCTTGGCGCGCAACTTTGCCAGCACTACATCTATATCAATGGCACCGGGAACTGTGGACATAATGAAGTCGAGTGATGAGTCTGGTAGCTGCTCGATGGACTGCACGAAGGACTCCGCCCCGAATTTCAAAGCATCATTGCGTTTTGCGGCGTCTCGGGTAACAACGGCTACTGAACATCCGATCGCGACGAGGAATTTCACGGCCAAATGCCCTAGACCACCCATGCCAATCACAGCAGACTGCATGCCGGCCGTGATGTTGTTTGTGACAAGGGGACTGAATACAGTTACGCCAGCGCATAGCAAAGGCGCGACGTCGGCCGTGTCCATTCCATGGGGGATAGGTACTGAAAATTGGTCTTGTACATGGACGAATTCTTGGAACCCACCATTTCTGCCGTTGTACGTCGGAGTCAATTCGCTGCACAGATTTCGCCAATTATTGGAACACGCGTGACATTTGCCGCAGCACCGTTGTTGGTATCCGATGCCGACGCTTTCGCCGACTCGATCTGAACGTACGGCGGGTCCAACGGCAACGACCCTGCCAAGGACCTCGTGGCCTGGCGTGAATGGAAAGAAGTCAGGTTCGTTTCCCCAGTCGTTGTCAATCTCATGGATATCGGTATGACAAACGCCGCAGTAGTCGACAGCTACGAGAACTTCGTCATCTTCGATCTTTGCTAAGGCAAGTTCAACGTTTCCCAGTGCACCGCCAGGTTCTTGAGCGACCAACGCTTTACTCTTCATGTGGCTCCCCGGCTATTCCGAAGTCGATCAAACTAGTGGAGTTTCTAAGGCGGCCTTCAGGAAGGTTCTGGCTGGCCCGGTAGGAGTGCAATCTTCTCTGCGGTCCGAAGTAACTCTTCGTCTCGCTTGCCACCGCCGCGTACGCCGAACAGACGTTTCGCGTATACGAGATACACAAGGACCGCGATGTTGATTACGAGCGCGCCGACGCGTACAACCGTTACTCGCTTCATCAACTCATGAATTTCGAGCGGTAGAAATCCAACTGTTGCCAGTGCCGTCAAATACTCCGCCCAACGTTTTTGCATCCAGAGGCCGACGGCTTCAATTCCCTCGATTACTGCGTAAACGCCGGCGGTCCCCATCAAAATCACGACACCGCCTTTATTCAGCGAAATGAAGTGATCGAGCTGGCGAACTGCAAAACCCCGGCCCGATTCTTGGCCCGTGCTGTCAAGAGTGTTCTGCGCGTTGGATACGAGGTGCCGGGCGGTGTCTTGTAGTCCACGGAGGTGTAATTCGACAAGCAACAGACCGATGAATACAAGCGCGAAGACGATTGCGTGTATGCCCCGGTCAATCGCGATGAGTTTCAGGATGATTGCATCGCGCAAGTCTTTACCGCGCTGCGGAACACCAAGCTGGTCAAGCGAAGCAAGCGTGTCCGCGTCCGCGAGCACGGGGTTCGCTATCACCCAGGCGTCGCAACGTAGGCAGCGACCGATGTGCATGCCAGGGCCGATTGGAAGTGCCACCAGTGCATCTCGCTCGGAAACTGTCCGAACTCTCGCCGCGGGCACGACGTGACCCTTCAGAGAGCACCAAAACGTCTCCGGATGCCATCGCGACGACATGTGGCCATCGAGAGGAGGGCCCGGCAGAATTGTCTTTGTGCGCTTCGTCATCGATGCCAGCATTGCAGGCGGCGGGGAGTGCAGTCGATTTGGTTGCGCTCGGTAACACTATTCTTCGTGCAGATCGACTTTCCTGAATCCGCTTGGGACCGTGCAAACGCGCGAGCCGTCTTTGAAGCCCTCGACTCCGAGGATCGAATCGCGGCCGCAATTTGGCTTGTGCGAGCGATTGCGGCGAAGCCGGACCCGATACAAACCGAAACGGTCGCCGACATTCTCGACATCGACCCCGATGTGGACCTCGCATACCTCGGGAGCAATGATCCACTGTCGATGCTCGAACTTTCGGAGTTGATCCTCAACACCGACGGCTTGCGTGAAGCGGTGGCGACATTTGCGCGCACGTTTTATTCAGCGGCGGAAGTATTTGTCGGTTTCCGGTGAACCACAATCAGTTATCCGTCCGTTGCAGGTGCAGCTGTGAAACGCTTCCACAATGAGCGAGAGCAAATGTACGGTTTGCGACACGATTGCTAAGCATGAGCTTGAGTCTCACGACGGTGATACTCATCTGCCGGATGCGCATGTAGGCAAACGGATCAAGAATGAGCGTGAAATTCTCGAGACGTTGAAAAACGCGCAGGATCGCGCGGCTGACAAAATCACCGAGTTTGCCGGCTCCTTACGTTTTGTTTACATTCATACGGTTTGGTTCGTCTTTTGGATTCTCATCAATGCGGGGATCTTCAGCGCGTCAGTCGTTTTCGACAAGTTCCCATACGGACTGCTGACGATGATTGTCAGCCTTGAAGCAATTTTTCTTTCGACATTCGTGATGGTCAGCCAGAATCGTCAAGCAGCGCGTGCAGATCTGCGAGCCGAACTCGACTATGAAACGAACATTCGCTCTGAAATCTGGTCGCTGCACATCGGCCAACAACTTGGTCTCGATACCGGACACGTCGAACGTGAAGTGGCGCGTGTGATCGCAGTCGCCCGTAATGATGGTGCTTCATAGCAACTTCGCTACAACTTGTTTGTGTGCATTGACCTTCTGTTTGTCGCTCGGTATCCCTTTAATTAAGGGTTATTCGAGAAGTCAGGTACTGGGGTGCGGGTGCTTTCGATGCGTGGGTTATTGCGCAAGAGCAAATGTCGTGTCGCGCTCGGAATCGTTATTGCAATGGGTGTCATCGGAATGGCGCCGGCAGTTGCGGTTTCAGCGCAACCGGTTGTCCAACTGCGGCTTAACGGTGACGTAGTCATCGCGACCGGTGGAGGGTTCCCCTTATCGTCCTCAGTAACAGTAGTCGGGGTAATCCCGAACGGGTCGGGTCAAGCCAATACGCCGACGAATGCAAGCGGAGGATTCCTCATTGGATTCAGCGTGCCGGCCGGGTTCGCCGGAACCGTGAATGTGACAGCTACCGCAGGAACGCTGACAGCGTCGCAAGCGATTGCAGTCGGTGCGGCGCCAGTGGCAGCCACAGCTCCAGCACCAGTGGCGGCAGAATCACCCGTCGCTGCACCAGCACCAGTCGCGGCAGAATCACCCGTCGCGGCACCGACACCAGCGCAAGCACCGGCACAAGCGCAAGCACCGGCAGCAGTTCCGCACGCGGCCTGTGTAGCACCGCCGAATCTCAAGCAACAAGACCTTGATCCAAAGGATTCGGCGGATCCTTATTGGAAGCGCACGGGTCTTGAGGTGCAAGTGGCTTTCGCGACCGGCGGTCTGCCCGCGCAATACGCAGCCGACGTTGCAAGTGCTGCAAAGACGTGGGCGAGAAGCGTCTGCATCGCCGCAACTACAGTGCCGTCTTGCTCGGGCGTCACGAATTGCGTTCCAGTGGCCACTTCAAACGTCAAGAACGGTTCGGTCGACGGCGAATTCGTCGGCCAGTTCAGTGGCGGGTACAAAGTCGGCGGTCACATAGATTTGTTTCTTCCTGTGCTGTCGAAGGAACCAGCGCAGGACCAACTCGCGGTTATCACGCATGAGATGGGTCACGCGATCGGTCTGCAACACCGCAAGAGCCAGACGGACTTGATGCTTGCCGTCGGGTCGGCTGGAACGGCGATTCCGGACAAGATCGACTACGACAACCTGCTTGCGATCTATGGAACACGTCGCGGGTCGACAGCGGTTTGATCCACGGCCGCCGGATCCATCACGGCCTGGCACGTCTCGTTATTGAGGGCCTCCTCTGAATCAGTCGCCAGCCGTTCGATGACTTTCTTTGAGATCGCTTCGAGCGCCGCAAGT